>NZ_JBEOPC010000037.1:0-32992 GCF_040309765.1 Psychrobacter sp. TB20-MNA-CIBAN-0197 | reverse complement strand
GACGACTAGAACACAGCTTTGATAAACTAGTAGCGATCAGCAGTGCGCATTTGTGAATGTTCAACACGCCCTAATAAATTAAAGACAGGATAAGACATGAAATATATCAGTACCCGTGGTCAGACTGAGCCGATGGATTTTAGTGATGTACTCCTTATGGGGCTTGCACCTGACGGCGGTTTGATGCTGCCTGAGCATTATCCAACAGTTGCCAGTGATGTGTTAGAAGAGTGGCGTCATCTTAGCTATACCGATCTAGCACTAGCGATTATGCAGCGCTTTGCCACCGATATTCCTCATGCTGATCTCAAAGATATTATCGATCGCACTTATACTAAAGAAGTGTTTAGCGATAGTGATATCGTGCCGGTGCGTAAGCTTGAGGAGGATTTATATATTTTAGGCTTATCAAACGGTCCGACTTTGGCGTTTAAAGATGTCGCGATGCAGTTCTTGGGTAATGCCTTTGAGTACGTCCTCAAGCGTCAGGACGCGCGTATTACTATTATCGGTGCGACCAGCGGTGATACGGGTAGTGCAGCCGAATATGCGCTACGCGGCAAAGACAATATCGAAGTGTTTATGCTATCGCCACATGGCAAAATGAGCGAGTTTCAGCGCGCGCAGATGTATAGCTTAACCGACGACAATATCCACAATATCGCCATCAAAGGTATGTTTGATGATTGCCAAGATATCGTCAAAGCGCTGCAACAAGACGCTGAGTTTAAGGCAAAATATAACCTAGGAACGGTCAACTCGATCAACTGGGGACGGATACTCGCGCAGATTGTTTATTACTTTAAAGCATATTTCGCAGTGACGGATAGCAATGAGGAGACCGTTAGCTTTAGTGTGCCCTCAGGTAACTTTGGCAATATTTGCGCCGGCCACATTGCGCGTGAGATGGGGCTACCGATTGAACGTCTCATCGTTGCGACCAACGAGAATGATGTACTCAACGACTTCTTTAACCAAGGCGCGTATCAGCCGCGCACCACTGACAAGACTTATGTAACCTCAAGTCCATCGATGGATATCTCTAAAGCTTCCAACTTTGAGCGTTTTGTTTATCTATTATTAGAAAAAGATAGTGCGCGTGTTCATGAGCTGTTTGAAGGCGTGAAATCAGGGCAAGGTTTTGATTTGTCTGAGGTGATGGAACAGGTCAATAACCGTTATGGCTTCGCGGCAGGCAAGTCCACTCATGCCGATCGTCTGCACACGATCAAAGAGGTATATGAGCAATACGGAGAGCTGGTTGATCCGCATACCGCTGACGGCATTAAAGTCGCTAAAGAATTACAGCAAGAAGGGGAAGTGATTATCTGCGCCGAGACGGCATTGCCTGTGAAATTCGCTGAGACTATTATTGAAGCGGTTGGACCGATAGAGATTGCTCGTCCTAAGCATACTGAAGGTCTAGAGGACTTAGAGCAGCATGTAACGGTATTGGATAATAAAGCCGAACTAGTCGCTGAACAAATTCGCCAGCATGTTGCGTCAAATGGCTAGTTGATTAGTTTCACGTGAAACTACGTAATAAGGTTTTAGCTATAAAAGTTATGTTTTTGTAAGTTTGTGTCGCGTATTGTGCTATGGTGCATATCATTGTAAACTGAATTGTCGTAAAAGTTGGCAGTAAGCCTCTGAGATATCTTTAAGAAGGCTTGACTACAGTTGAATAAAGTTATGCCTGTGATTTAACTATACCTTGTGGATATCGCATGAATACCAGTCTAAAAACGATAACAAAGATGCTCGTTGCTACTATGTTTAGTAGCGCTTTACTGATGACTACGTCTCACGCCAATAATCCGGCGCCTGCCATCAAGGCAGATGCTCCCAACCGCTATATCGTCAAAAAAGGCGATACATTATGGGACATCTCCGGACGTTACTTGGAGAGTCCATGGCGCTGGAAAGAGATTTGGGCGACCAATAAGCAAATCAAAAACCCAAACCTTATCTATCCTGACGACATTCTTATTTTATGTATCATTCAAGGCAAGACCTTAGTCGGTATTGATACCGGTGAGGGCTGCGCTGGTATTGAAAAGCAATTGATGGGTAAGGTGGAGCAAGAAGTCGTTGTGACCTCAGTCGCCAATAGTATCCCTGCGATTCCTTTGAGCTCTATTCAGCACTGGTTAGATCGCTATACCATCGTGCGACCAGAGGATTTTAATAGTACTCCTTATATTTTAGCTTCCAAAAACCGCAATTTGATTACCGCGAGCGGCGATAAAGTCTATGCCAAAGGCGTACCGCTTATCATAGGTCAGCGCTATGGTATCTACCGTGAAGGCGAACGCTATGTCGAACCTAAAACCCAAAAGGTCATCGGTTTAGAGACCATGCAAGTAGCAAGCGGCATAGTTACTAGTGTCGCTGAAAACGGTATCAGTAGTCTGCAGTTGTCCGAATCTTATGGTAAAGAAGTGCGTGAAGGTGACAGGGTATTCGTTGAGCTAGATAACTCTATTCCGCCAGTGTTTTATCCAGCGCCCGCGCAAGTGAGCCGCGGCGGTATGATTGTACGAGTGATGGACTCTATCAGCTCAGCGGCGCGCGGCAGTGTCGTGGCTATTAACTTAGGTACGGCCCAAGGCGCTAAGCCTGGCGATGTATTGACCGTCTATCAAAAAGGCCCACTGGTACGCGATACTTTAGATAATGATAATGCTGTACGCCTGCCTAGTGAAGAGAGCGGCATGGTGATGGTGTTCAATAGCTTTGATGACATCAGTTATGCTTATGTACTGAGCTCAGAGCTGCCACTGAACGTCGGTGATCAATTACTACCACCGCCTTACTTATAAAGGCAAATTAGCTAATTTATGAGCCGAAGGTCAGTAGTTAAATTCAGTTTCTTATTTGCACAAGCACTTCTCTTGTATGAGCTAGACGACTATGACGCCACCGCCTTCATCTCATTTAGATTCTAATCAGTGTGCAATATTAGCGCTGTGGTATGAGGTGAATGCCTCCTTATCCGCCTATCATAAGCTACTTAGTGCTTTTGGCGGTGCTCAGCAAGCTTGGGAAGCTGGCTTTGAGGCTTGGCAAGCATTAGGGATACATGCCGCTCATTTAGCACGTCATAAAAATAAAGAGCAGACATCCGCTAGTATCGATAGGATTGAGCAAGCGCTTACCGCTGGACAATATCAGCTAATTTTTGCCGATCAAAGCGAGTTTCCAGCCCAGCTACTACAGATTTACGATCCGCCGCCGCTACTATTCTGCCGAGGTAATATCAACCGCTTGCAGCAAGCACAAATCGCTATAGTAGGAAGCCGAAAGCCAACCGCTCATGCCCAAAAAACCACATTTGATATTGCTCAGTATCTAGCGCAAACCGGCTATGTCGTCACTAGCGGTTTGGCTATGGGAGTAGATAAACAAGCACACTTAGGAGCGCTTGCGCAAACCGATAGCGACTATCAAGGGCGTACGGTAGGCGTGATGGGTACAGGAATTGAGGTCTTCTATCCTAATCATCACGATAAGCTATTTAGTCAAATTATCGAGCAAGGCGGTTGTATCATTAGCGAGCTATTGCCGCATACTCAGCCCCATAAGCACACTTTTCCGCGTCGCAATCGGTTAGTTGCTGGCCTAAGTCTAGCGACGATAGTGACCGAAGCTACTATCAAGAGTGGCTCGCTAATCACTGCCAGACTCACCTCCGAACAAGGCAAGCAAGTCTTTGCGCTGCCAAGCCACATTGATAATAAAAATGCTGAAGGCTGTCATCATCTGATTCGTGAAGGCGCGACACTGATTTATCATCCCGATCAGGTAATAAGCGATGTAAACGTCCAGCTTGATTTTTCAACCAATCAATCATCACTTACTGCACCCTCTAAACCATCGACATCGCGCCGTTCATCGCCGCAATCAGCGGCTGATAAGATATCGTCAGCTCATAGCATGCCAGCCCATACCTCTTCACCAATCAAAGTGCCTGAGCACCTGTCATCCATTTATGGGCTGCTCGACTGGCATGGACAGGATTTAGATGCTTTGTTGATAGCTTCGAAGCTGACAGCGCCTCAGCTTATCGGTCAGCTCATGGAGCTAGAGCTACTCGGCGCTATCGACGTCCAAGGTGGCCGCTATTTACGGTTATAAGATGTGTTTTTGACCTTCTTTTGACGTTGTTAACTTCTTAATCGTTATTAATACACGCACACTTTTATTTAGAGCGTTTAGTTTATGTCTTCCTCTGCACCCTTTGTTACTGATTCAGTCGTACAAGCTGCCCATTGGCTAAACCAAGGCCAGCTATTAGCCTATCCGACCGAAAGTGTCTGGGGAATCGGCTGCGATCCATTCGATAAAAGCGCTGTGCAGCAGCTATTAACCATCAAGCAGCGCCCGCAAGACAAAGGCATGATCGTCGTCACCGACAGTATTGAGCGCATTGCGCCGCTACTTGCCCCTCTCAGCCCTAAGCAGCGACAGACGGTACTTGCCAGTTGGCAGCCTAGTGCCGATGTCCTTGTGCAGCAAGCGCATACTTGGTTATTGCCCATCCCAGACTCACTTACCACTCCCATACCGGAGTGGATAACAGGTGCACATGATAGCATCGCCGTACGCGTCATCACTCACCCCTTAGTACAAAATCTTTGTGCGCAGCTAGTATCAGCAAATAATCCCTATGGATTTCTTGTCTCTACGAGCTGTAATCCGTCAGGACAGATGCCGGCGTTGACGCTTGCTGAAGCTCAAAGCTATTTTTTAAGTGAGAGTAGCCAGTTGCTCAAGCAAGTGGGCTATCTACGCGGTGCGACTTTAGGCTATCAGTTACCCAGTCAAATTGGCGACGCGCGTAGCGGCCATATTATCCGCTAAATCTTTCTTTTTATAGTTACCAAATAAGCTGAGTTGTTAATTTTAGTCTACAAAGATAACGTTTTATCTGCTGATTTCTGTCTTGACAGAAATAAAAGAAAAGCGCAGTATGGCTTATAAGCTGTTTATTTCTCGACAATAAAAGCTATGAGTTACATATTTTAAGGCACTACAAGTATCAATGATAAGCATCAATAAAAAATAATATAAATAAGTGTGAGCCAATATGAAGCTTAATCCTGTCACCGAAAAATTCGTCTTACACTGGGGTGAGATGGGCCCTAAATGGGGCGTGAACCGCACTATGTCGCAGATACATGCGCTGCTATATATCATCGGTAAACCACTAAATGCCGAAGAGATCACTGAGACGCTAGGCGTGGCGCGCTCTAATGTCTCAAATAGTATCAAAGAGCTACAGAATTGGGGCCTAATCCAAAAAGTCTCTATCTTAGGCGACCGGCGGGATCACTTCACGACCAATACCGATGTTTGGGAGCTGGCACGTATCATCGTCGTTGAGCGCCAAAAGCGCGAGCTGGAACCTACCGTACAGTTTTTACAAGATTTGATGGATAGTCCTGAGTTTGAGTATGAAAACAGCGAAGTCAGAACGCGGATAAGTGACACGCAAGACTTCGTAAACACATTAACCACTTGGTCGTCCGAGATGCTCAAACTCCCAACGAGTATGCTCAAAAAGGTGCTCAAACTCGGCGCTAGTATTAAAAAGTTTTTGAGTTAATGATGACTCAGAACAATACAAGCAATAAGTCCACAACAAGGATAGAGATATGAATATTTTAATCAGCGGTGGCTCAGGGTTCTTAGGTAGTGCGTTTAGCAAGGAGATCATAAGTCGCTATGAGAATAAAAAAGAGCAGATAAAGATCACGTGGCTGACGCGTGATAAATCTCAGCAGCACCCTGCTGACGTCAACATGATGACTTATGATGAGCTTGCAACGAGTGATAAAAGCTTCGATGTGATTATAAATTTAGCAGGGGCGGGGATTGCCGATTCGCGCTGGAGCGATGAGCGTAAAGAGCAACTGATGGCAAGCCGAGTAAAACCAACAGAGTCGCTGCTTGAGTTCATCGCTCGCAGTCGTGTGAAACCTAAGCTTATGCTAAGTGGTTCGGCTATCGGCTGGTATGGTACCCAAGGCGATACCCCATTGACTGAGCGTAGCGATTACGAGACAGATTTTTCGCATAAGTTATGTGATGAGTGGGAGAAGCTTGCGCTCAAAGCGACGGATTACGGCGTGCCTGTTGCCATTGTACGCACTGGGGTGGTGATGCATCCTGAGGGCGGGATGATTGGTAAATTGTTATTACCTTTTAAGTTCGGCGTAGGTGGTCAGTTGGCCGATGGCAAGCAAATTATGAGCTGGATCAGCCGTGAGGACTGGGTCGGGGCGGCGATTTTTATTATTCAAAAGCATCTGGCTGAGACGAGCGAAAAGCAAGTTACGCCCAATAACGAGCTGAAGACGACTAACGACACTCCAGCAGTGGTTTATAACTTAACAGCGCCCAATCCGGTGACCAATCACGAATTTACCAAAGCTATGGGCGCTTGGCTACATCGTCCTACTATTTTTACTTTGCCAGAATTTTTACTCAAATTGATGTTCGGTGAGATGTCGACTTTACTTATTGATGGGCAAAAGGTACTACCAGAAGCTTTATTAGAAGCAGGCTATGAGTTTAAGTACACTGACATTCAGCAAGCCTTAGAAGAGCAAAGCACCTGATATTTCCATACTTGTTTCATGTGAAACAGCCGTAGCGATGCTATGACTTATTTGTGTGTACAAGACTGGTATGGCGGTTGGCATACCCACATGGACGCAGTGCGATTACTGTATAGAACTAGTGGTCTCAAAGGCTCTACGCTTCTATATCTACCAATTGTCAGACAGCTTGGCGATTTGGCTTATCCTTATGTGGCGCGTAACCGTTACCGAATCCCAAATTGGGTGACTAAACTGATTTATGGCAAAGCGGTGACGCAGGCCTACGCAAATGGCGTTTATAACATGCCGCCAGATAAGCGTTAATTAGACATAAACTCATACGAATTAAGACAAGTAGCAGTACTTTTTGTTGTTTTAACCATGTTCTCTACTGTATTGCTTAACCTTCTCAAGTCATTCGTTTACCTAATACTAAACCTCTCTTTAGGATCCTAGATGCGTTACGCCTTTTTTATTACTATCATTGCTCTATTAGAGCTGTTTAGCCTTGGCGCTGCGCTATCTCTTCAGTGGTGGCTGCAGCCTTGGCTGACACCAAGTTTGGCTACCGCCGTTTGGGTTTTAGTGTTTGTTGTGACTAATGCTCTGCTAGCGGTGACCTTTAGCAAGCGCTTTGATAATAGTTATCGCTGGATGAGCGCTTGGATGCTCGTTATGCATTATCTGATGCTTACGGCATTATTGATGAGTTTGTTTTATGGCGGGTATCTACTTTTAGTTTCATTGATTTCTATAGAGGGGTATAGCGCTGAGATAATAGGTTTTGGTTTACGCGTACTGGCGGGGTTTATATTTATAGCGCTGTTTATTTATAGTTTATATAGTGCCTACATGCCTGTGGTGCGCCGATTATCTATCACGATTAACAAACCCTTAGCAAACTCATTGCGTATCGCAGTAGCGAGTGATTTGCATTTAGGTCAGCTGTTCGGTAATAAAGCGATAGATAAGCTATATCATCTGATCCAGGAAAATAAAGCGGATATATTGCTGATGCCAGGCGATATTATGGATGACAATATAAAAGCTTATACCGCTCATAATATGGCGGCTAAATTGACCAAGCTTTGTAGTAGCTTACCCTACGGTGTCTATGCCACTTTAGGCAACCATGACTTATATGGTCATGAGCAGCCGATCAGTAACGCCTTGCAGGATGCTAGCGTGCAACTGTTAAATGATAAAGTACTGAAGCTTGGTTATAAAGGCGAGATAATTTGGCTGATAGGCCGGTTCGATAATCATAAACGCGAGCGCGTCGCTACTACTGATTTGTTGCAGCAAGTTGATACCAGTAAGCCGGTTATACTGCTCGATCATCGGCCAAGCGATATTGATAAGCATAGTCAGCTGCCGATAGATCTACAAGTTTCTGGTCATACTCACAACGGGCAGATATTCCCAGCTAATTTTATCGTCAGAGCGATCAATCGCTTGGGCTATGGTTATAAACCCATAGGCAAAGGACACTTTGTCGTCTCCTCAGGCTACGGCTTTTGGGGTATTCCTTTTCGCTTGGGGTCGCGCTCTGAGATTTGGCTGATTGAGATGACAGGTCAGCACATAGCGTAAACACTTGCTAAGCGACCAATAACGATTGGGCACTGATGACCTCACGGACAAAACGTGCAAAGTCATTGATAATATATCGCGTTTCTTGCTCTAAGCCATCGTGGACGCTCATCAGATGCATAAAGCCGTGCGGCGCACCTAGTACCGTATAAGTCTCAACCGCTATATCAGCAGCCTTTAACTGATCTGCATAAGCAAAGGCCTCATCGCGTAGCACGTCAAGCTCAGAGGCAACGATATAAGTCGGACATACTTTACTATTATCACCAATCATAGGTGAGATCAGCACATGCTCACGTGGTAGCGGGCAGTTCTGCATAAATGCTGCATCAAATACGGCTACGTCAGCATGATCTAATAGCAGGCCTTCGCCGTATAGCTCCCAGCTTGGATAGTCGGTCTCAATATCAGTAACTGGATACAGCGGCATCTGTGCAAGCGGTGCAGGTAGAGTCTGGAGCAGCTTATACATCTGCTGACCGGCCACTCCCAAGTCTGACCATGCCGCCTTAGTTGGGTGAGTCAGCTGCTGCGCAAGTAACGTCGATAAACCGCCACCAGCACTATCTCCTGCTAGAACAATACGTGACGGCGACGCGCCAAGGCTACGACTATTATCAGCCAACCAAGCATAAGCTTTGATCGCATCTTCTAAGGCGGCGGGCGCTGCATGCTCAGGTGCTAAGCGATAGTCCACACTGACCACTGCCCAGCCAGTCTGCGCGCAGACGCGGTGACAAAACTCGTGATGAGTGTCGATATCACCAATACAAAAACCACCACCATGAAAGAACAGCATCACTGTCTCATCAGGATTGTGGTTGGTTTTTGCGTGGACGCCCGCCTGATAGCAGCGAATCGTCATATCACCCTCATCAGCATTGGCTATGGTTTTATCTTGCCAATTAACAGCCGCCTCACTGCTTTTGTTAATGAGCTTCAAAGTAGCAAGCTTATTGCTACTCGCTTGTTGCCAGACTTTTGGGTCTTGCATAGCGACCGCATCGGCTGCAAACCTCTTACGCAGCTCTTGCATTTTAGAGAGCTGTAAAGGGGTTTTGAGTTTACCATTGACCGCGATAATCAAGCGTAGATGCGCATTAGCGTTTGGATACTGCTCAGCCGTTGGGCCCTCTAGATAGCTTACTAATGCCTCTAGCATAGTATCAGGTAAGTAGCCTAGACCCTTTAGTACATAGTGCAGGGCATGCTGCTGATAGTCGGTCGCTGGCAGCAAGCTTGCAAGCTTTTTACCGGCGAGTCTATATTTATTGTCCCCTTCGTTCAGGTGCTCAGCCTCAGCTTGGTTTTCGTGCGCTTGATAGCGTTTAACGCCTTCTAGAGGAGCTAATGTCGGCTTAGAGTTTAAGCTCGCCGCCGCTTTATTTATCAAAGCATTAAGCGATGTGATAGAAGAGCTTGGCATGGTGTTCCTCATTATTGAGTACCGGTCTTTATGACTTTTTATAGCCTTATATGGTTTGGATTTATGGTGTCGGTACTTTCTATCGTTTACTATCATTTAGTTTATAGTTCAGTATTTTTTATAAGTAATAGTTGGTAAATAGTCAGTGAGGTCATCATAAATCAATCAAAAGTGAATTTAAGTATCGTTTGGTAATCGTTTACGAGCGAAAAGTAAACTATAAATAATGAGTTAGCTTTAAATGCGGTTTGAGTTGTCCTAGTTTGGTTTATAGAGGTTAAACTTCAAAATTAAAAAAATCCTCGGTTTTAAGCTTGAAATATGGCCTCATAACCTTTATCAATCAGCTATTGAATATGGTTTATAGCGAAGACATTAAAAAGACACTAAATGCATTACAAAATTATCATAAATAATCAGGAGTTATCATGAGCGAACAAAACCCAAACCTACAAGCTGATGACAATAGCGCGAAAGCTGCACACAGTAACCTTGAGCGCAATGAGAGCGTCCTACAAGAAACGATGGATGAGTTTGACCCGCAAAACAACTCAGGCGATGACGCCACTATCGATAACGAGATCGATATCAGTGTTTATGAAGCGCGCATTGCTGAGCTTGAAGGCGAAGTCAAGCAGGCTAAAGAGACCACTGCCCGTGCTAATGCTGAGACTTATAATGCGCAAAAGCGTATGGAGCAAGAGGCCGATAAGAGCAAAAGATTTGCGCTACAAAAATTTGCCAAAGAGTTATTAGAAGTCGTTGATAACTTAGAGCGCGCTATCGAAAACGCCACTTCAGACGACCCTGTTACCGAAGGGGTACGCTTAACGCACAAAGCGCTATTAGATGTACTAAACAGAAACGGCGTAGAGGTTGTCGAACCACAAGGTGAGACATTCAATGCAGACCTGCATGAAGCAGTCGGTATCGATGAAAATGCCGAGCCTGATACGGTTGGTACGGTATTACAAAAAGGCTATAGCCTAAATGGTCGTCTGCTGCGTCCTGCTATGGTTCGCGTCGGCCAATAAGCTTAGCTAATAAGTGAGAGTAGTAAAGAAAACAAGCGAATAAACCTTATTAAATGTAAGGATATTCACAAAAAATCACACAAAAGCAAATTTTTGCGCTGTTATTGACTTGAAAAAATACTAGCGCAAACCGATATAAAGCAACAAGTGACCATATATGGTCTGATAGTTTGATTTTAGCTTGAGTTTTTGACAGTTTTTTTTGATAGTTTGAACGCAAAAATAGTTTGAACGCACAAAAACGGCAAGCAACCCCAATAGAAATTTAACAACATTTGGAGCAAATAATTATGGGTAAAGTAATAGGTATTGACTTAGGAACCACTAACTCATGCGTGGCGGTAATGGAAGGCGATAGCGTTAAGATTATCGAAAACGCGGAAGGTACGCGTACTACTCCTTCTATCGTCGCTTATAAAGATGATGAGATTTTGGTCGGTCAATCTGCCAAACGTCAAGCAGTGACTAACCCAAACAAAACCTTGTTCGCTATCAAGCGTCTGATTGGTCGTCGTTTCGATGACAAAGTCGTGCAAAAAGATATTGGCATGGTACCGTACAAAATTGTCAAAGCTGATAACGGTGATGCTTGGGTCGAGATCAATGACAAAAAACTTGCGCCACCACAAGTCTCTGCTGAAATCTTAAAGAAAATGAAGAAGACAGCTGAAGACTATCTGGGTGAGAGCGTATCAGAAGCGGTTGTAACCGTACCTGCCTACTTTAATGACTCACAGCGTCAAGCCACCAAAGATGCCGGTAAAATCGCAGGTCTTGATGTAAAACGTATTATTAACGAACCAACTGCCGCCGCTCTTGCTTATGGTATGGACAAAAAGCAAGGCGATAGCACCGTTGCCGTTTATGACTTAGGTGGTGGTACGTTTGATATCTCAATCATTGAGATTGCAGATGTAGACGGCGAGCAGCAATTTGAAGTACTCGCGACTAACGGTGATACTTTCTTAGGTGGTGAAGACTTTGACTCCGCGCTTATCGATTATTTAGTTGATGAGTTTAAAAAAGAGCAAGACTTCAACCTAAAAGGCGACTCTCTTGCGATGCAGCGTCTAAAAGAAGCGGCAGAAAAAGCGAAGATTGAGCTATCAAGCGCGCAAAGTACTGAAGTAAACTTGCCTTATATCACAGCTGATAGCAGTGGTCCTAAGCATTTGGTCATCACTATTAGCCGCTCAAAACTTGAGAGCTTAACGGAAGATCTTGTCAAGCGTACGATGGCTCCTTGTAAGATTGCTCTAGAAGATGCTGGTCTAAAAGTTGGCGATATCGATGATGTCATCTTAGTTGGTGGTCAGACGCGTATGCCATTAGTACAGAAGCAAGTAGAAGACTTCTTCGGTCAAGAGCCACGTAAAGACGTTAACCCTGATGAAGCAGTAGCAGCAGGGGCAGCGATCCAAGGCGCAGTATTGTCAGGCGACAAAACCGACGTACTATTGCTTGATGTCACGCCATTGACGCTAGGTATCGAAACGATGGGCGGTGTGATGACGCCAGTTATCGAGAAAAACACCATGATTCCTACCAAGAAATCACAAGTGTTCTCGACGGCAGAAGACAACCAGCCAGCGGTTACCATTCAGGTCTATCAAGGTGAGCGTAAGATTGCTAACCAAAATAAACTATTGGGTCGTTTTGACTTGACTGACATTCCACCAGCGCCGCGCGGTCTACCGCAAATCGAAGTAACTTTCGACATCAATGCTGATGGTATCATGAACATCTCAGCGACTGATAAAGGTACGGGTAAAGCACAAAGTATCCAGATTAAAGCAGACTCTGGCTTGTCGGATGAAGAAGTCGAGCAAATGGTACAAGACGCAGAAGCGAACGCTGCTGAAGATGAGAAGTTTGCAAATCTTGCGCAAGTGCGTAACGAAGCAGACGGCCGTATCCATGCGGTACAAAAAGCCCTTAAAGAAGCAGAAGATAAAGTCACTGAAGAAGAGAAGTCATCAGTAGAGACTGCTATCTCTGATCTTGAAGCCGCGACTAAAGAAGACGACCATGACGATATCAAAGCTAAGCTTGAAGCGCTAGATAATGCTTTCTTACCTGTCAGCCAAAAGATCTACGCTGATAGTGGTGCTGGCGCGGAAGGTATGGACCCAGGTCAGTTCCAGCAAGGCACAGAATCAGCTGACGCTACCCAAGCGGATGATGATGTCGTAGATGCTGAGTTCACTGAAGTGGACGAAGACAAAAAGTCGTAATTGACACTACTGGCAGTACCTTAAAGCTAGTTTTATGATAAATATAAGAAAAACGCATCTCTCGAGGTGCGTTTTTTATGGGCTAAATAATGTCATTGGGTAAGCGCTTTTAATTGCTGATGGACATAAATTTTATGAAAAATCTAGCAATGTAACAAAAGATTTCATATATCAGCCTTTGTAACCCACACACTGATAAACGCTTTCAAATCTTAACTCGCATACCATTAAACACTGACAGAGTGTTTGAAATAGTTTGTTACTATGTACCCATCGTTAGCAAACAAGGCGATAGGGCCAAAAGGTCAATACAACTAAATAACTTGTTTGTCCAAATTTGCTTGAAGGAGCTAATAATGAGAACTCTACAAAAAACTATACTTGCACTAGCCACTGGTTCTTTACTGACTGTAGGTGCAAACGCCGCTGTCACTTATGGTAACGGCTACACTGGTCAGCCATACGTTGGTGCTAAAGTCGGTCAATTTGATCTAGATATCGACAATGCTGATGATCCAACTGCATACGGTGTTTATGCTGGTTATAACTTCGATCCTAACTTTGGTATGGAAGCTGAGTATGTTGGTTCAGATGATGCTGATTTCAGAGGCGGTGATATTGATGCTAAAACATACGGCGCTTATGGTACCTACCGTTACGCATTCCCAAACACTGGTTTATACGCAAAAGGTAAACTAGGTGTAGCAAAAACTGAAGTGGAAGCATCTAATACCGTTGCAGGTTTATATGATGGTTCAGATGACGATACTAACCTCGCTGGTGGTGTAGGTCTTGGTTACGCAGTAAACCCTGACTTCAGTGTAGAAGCTGAATATGACATGCTAGGTAGCGATGCAGATCTTATGACTGTTGGCGCTCAGCTGAAGTTCTAAGGCATTGATTGATTACAATTTATATTTATATATCAGACAAAAAACGATCGCTTTGGCGGTCGTTTTTCTATGTGGCAAAGGTTATTCGGCGCTTTTTGATTTCATCTAAGATATGGGCGTTGTGTTATGAGTGGTGTATATGGTGATTTTTAAGAGGTTATAAACGCTCAAAGTATGCTACATTGAAAGCTAGGATAGCAAGCTAGGATGATTCAAACAGGGTAGGTGGCAATGATGGAGATGTTTTTGATGATTGAACCTTGGCATTGGTTGGTCTTGGGTTTCTCCTTGATGATTGCTGAGATATTCATTCCGACCTTTGCTAGCCTCTGGTTTGGTGCGGCTGCGGTGATCGTTGCTGCCTTAGCATGGTTGCTGCCCATTCCGCTATTATTTCAGGTATTGATCTGGCTTACGCTATCGGTTTTATTTATGTTTGCTTGGGTCAAATACATCAAGCCGTTGTCCATAAGCCGTAAAAAGGCTGCGCAACATAGTAATCTAATTATTGGTGAAACGGGCATGATCGTGGTCAAACCACAAAAAGGTATTTCAGGTATGGTGCGCTTTAATGTGCCCATTTGGGGTGCAGATGAGTGGCCATGCCGCACAGCAGGCGTGAAAGTCGAGGCAGGAGATCGTGTGGTGGTTATAAAGGTGGTCGGCGATGAGCTAATCGTTGCGCCCTCGCAGCGCCTCCAAGCACCTAAAAGTATGCACCCCAATATCACCCCGACGATCAACAGTGAAGTACCTGCAAGTAGCCAAATGCCGACCAAACAATCTAAAGCGAGTAGACTGAGCTTGCACAAACCCGATCTCAAAGAGACAGGTACTAGCAAATAAACGTTATCAGGTACTAAAGATTTTTAAATTAAGAAAAAAAGGACATAAATCACGTCGCTGGCAAATAAAGCAAGGGTCAAGGAGAATGAGATGAACAGTATCTTGAGTAGTTTAAATGGTGTCGGTATCGTGATGCTGGTATTAATAGCATTGGTGATTTTTACCGTTTTTAAAGGCGTTTGTATTGTCCCGCAAGGATACAAATGGGTCGTGCAGCGGCTGGGTAAATATCAGCAAACGCTGGAGCCAGGATTTAGTATTATCATTCCTTTTGTGGATAGAGTCGCTTATAAAGTCACCACAAAGGACATCGTATTAGACATCCCATCACAAGAGGTCATCACCCGTGATAACGTCGTGATCATCGCCAATGCCGTGGCATATATCAACATCTTGCGTCCAGACAAAGCGGTCTACGGTATTGAAGATTATGAACATGGTATCCGCAATTTGGTACAAACCTCTTTGCGCTCGATCATCGGCGAGATGGATCTAGATAACGCTTTATCGAGTCGTGATGAGATTAAAGCCTTGCTCAAACAGGCGATCTCAGAAGACATCGCAGATTGGGGTATTACCCTTAAAACCGTAGAGATTCAAGACATTAACCCCTCGCAAACCATGCAAGCCTCTATGGAAGAGCAGGCCGCGGCAGAGCGTCTACGCCGGGCTACCGTAACGCGCGCCGATGGTCAAAAGCAAGCGGCTATCTTAGAAGCTGATGGTCGTCTTGAGGCTTCACGCCGTGATGCTGAAGCGCAAGTGGTACTAGCTAAAGGTTCTGAGGAGTCCATTCGTCTGATTACCGCTGCAATGGGTGATGAAGAGATGCCCATTGTCTACTTACTTGGCGAGCAGTACATCAAATCAATTCGTGACTTGGCAGAATCGGACAACTCAAAAATGGTGGTGCTACCGGCCGATATCTTAAGTACGGTCAAAGGTATGGTTGGCGATAAGTTTAAGGTGTAACAACGCTACGGTTGAGCGCTCATATTGACATAACAAAAGACCTCAAAAACGAGGTCTTTTTTGTGCATAAAGTATTTTTTAAAGTACGTTAAATCACTTTAGAAAAACGATTTTTATGTTTCTTCCCTAAGTATTCATCAAACACCATAGCGACGTTACGGCCCAAAAAGCGACCTTTAGGCATAATACGGATACCTGCGGCATCCATATCGATAAGCTTGTCTTCTTGCATTGCGCCAAGCTGCTTTATCTCATCGATAAAGTAAGTAATCGCATCGATACCGAATTTTTGATTGACGTCTTTAAAATCAATATAGTCATGGCAGAGTAAGTTCATAATCACATACTCACGCAGACGATCTTTGATAGAGGTTTTAATGACTTTCGCTGCGGGCATAACATTAGGATTGCTACGAGCTGCGTTAATCGTCTCTTGATAAACCGTCAAATCGGTATGATTTTGTAAAATATAGCGGGTGTTAGCATTTGCAATCTGACTGATGGCAGAGACGCCAAAACCTAATAAATCACAGTCGCCCATGATAGTGTAGCCCTGAAAATTACGGTGCAATTTGCCCGCACGCTGGGCTATCGCTAGCTCATCATCAGGCAGGGCAAAATGGTCAATCCCTATGTACTGATAGCCGGCCTCGGTCAGCGTGTTTACGGTATCTGCAAGCATAGACAGCTTATCACTTGGGCTGGGCAGATCTTCGTCTTTGATTTGTCTTTGGGCTTTAAAACGCTCGGGCAAATGCGCGTAGTTAAATACCGATAAGCGATTGGGTGCCATCTTAATAATACGGTCTACTGTCTTTGCAAAAGTAGCTGGCGTTTGATGCGGCAAACCATAAATCAGATCAAGGTTTATGGAATGAAACCCAAGCGCTCTTGCTTCAGCCATAATATTAGCGATGAGCTCTGCGGAGTGGACACGATTGACCGCGATTTGTACCGCTTCTTCTAGATCCTGTACGCCGAGGCTAATACGGTTAAAGCCAAGACTACGTAGCGTCTGCAAGGTGTTATCACCCAGCTCACGCGGATCGATTTCAATAGAATAATCGCCTTCGTCTTCAGGCAAAAACTCAAACTGGGTTTGTAAAAACTCCCACAGCTGTACCATATCCTCGTCACGCAAGAATGTCGGCGTACCTCCACCTAAATGCAGCTGCTTGACGACTGGGTTCTTGCCACCTTCAGTGGTCAATAAACGCCGCTTGAGTTTAATCTCAGCGATGAGATACTCTAAGTAGTCGCCTGAGTCGCTATTTTTCTTAGTGATGATTTTATTACAAGCGCAGTAATAGCAAAGGTGACGACAAAAGGGAATATGAAAATATAGCGATAAGGGCGCGCGTGCTTCACGGCTTTGAAGGATTTTAGTCTCTAAACCATCAGCTATCTCTGTAAATTCTAAAGCAGTCGGATAGGAAGTGTAGCGTGGCCCTGAGCGATTATATTTATGAATAAGTGCCTGATCAAAAGTAGGCAGCTGCTTATTGCTGCTATCGCCGCGTAAACTTGCATAAGGGTTTTGGATTTCAACGACAGGACGTGCGGTAGTCGGTTGCTCACCTGCATGATTATAAGGCTGCTGAGGGTGGTTTGGATGAGAAGAGGTTGAGTACTCTGTCATGCGGCGCTCCTTTTACGTTAACAGCGGTTTATTGTAGTCGGCTAACGAGAGATAGGTTGTTTACAGCTTGTTATGAAAAAATGGCTGTATCAATAACCCGTATTATAGCAAATCCATACATTAATTAGGGTGATTAAGTGGTTTTGTGAAGGTGCTATTTACTTGATCATAGATAATGGTCTATACAGAGGTAAGACAAACCAAAAAAAAGCCCCAGAATGATCTGAGGCCTTCTTATAGCTTAATAATGACTATTTATTTTCTAGCTTCTGATTGTCTTCTCTAAGCTCAAGTATTTGACCAACGGCTTTGTTGGCGATCTCATTTCGACTAAAGGGCACTCTAATCCAATCTTTGTCTGAGTAGCGGCGCGTCTGGTCACGATGATAAGGGCGCGTGCTATCTGCTGATTGCGAATAGGCCAGTAAGGACTCTACGACAGGGCCGTTATCATCAAAGGTGACGGTCTGCATATAAGTGGGGCCATTACTAATGATGTAGTTACCAGCGTCATTGGGTCCAGATCCACGGGCTACATTGAAGAGACCTTCGCCGGTACCTAGACCGCCATGCATAGGAATTCTCTCGTTATTGTTGCCTGCATCAAACACGTACTGCACGCTACCTAAAGCGGCGTCAAGCGCAATGCCTTTGTCGTTAAAATACTGAATCGAATCGGCTAGAGCGGTACGAGTCTTGCTACTGATAATAATATCGCGCGGCGTATTAACCGGATCATTAACGTCAAAGGGCACGCTGAAGAGGTCTTCGTTCTCAGTGGCTTCTTCAAAACCAACATTACGCCAAAACTCTCTGAAGACATGCGCGCCTTCGCTATCGATATCGTTACGGCGATCCCAATTACTTAGGACATTACAAGCTTGCGTAGCGTCGAGAGTACTACCATTAGACAAGGACATAACAGGGTTGGCGCTGCAGTCGGCCAACACGTCATCTAGCACCAGTTCAGCGGCATAGCTGCGATTACTATAAACCACCTCTTGCATATTATCTAAGTTGAAGGTAGTACCGCCAAGACCATCATCATTATTTAAACGATCCTGTATTTGCACTAGACCCATACGTGAGCGCATGAGTAACGGCACGCCAGCAACAGGATCAGCACCTAAGAAAGGAGTGAGTTGACGACGGAGCAGGGGCGAGAAGTCAGTCAAAGGCTCCTCTGGATTACTTAGCCAATAGCTGTCATTGGAGTTTGCGACATAATCATCACGGATCAAGAACGGCAAGTTTGAGCGTCCAAAGATACCTGCTTGTGGTGAGTCATCGTCATTACCCCATTCGCAGGCTGCGGTATCGCCGCGCAGCGCGGGCAAGCCAAAGTTAACAATGGCTTTTAAGAAGAGATTGCCATCAATACAGCTCTCAAGCTTTTCTTTGGTTACATGTGGTACGGTCGAGATATCAGCGTAGAGGGCTTTACCATAACGGTCAGTAGCGATGGTATTGACGAATCCTAAACCCACTTGATCTTGCATTCTATCGACTAAATCCTCGACACTAGTGGCTCTATTCATGCTACGCCATTGGTTCAATGAGCGCGCGTTTTCTGCCGCGGCATCACGAATGGTAAAGGCGCTATTATTCTGGCCCCAAGCTGGTAGCAAGCCATTGACGAGATCAACGGCTAACATCGGACCAAAATGCGAAGAATAAACAGGCTGAGTCAAGGTTTCGTTATTAGGTAGTTGGATGGTCACTTCATCTACGCGGATATCCCGCTGCTCGACGCTGCCATCTGCCTTGGTATAGTTGTACTTCATAGGATCGCCATTGACCAGATCGAGCTGATAAAGCGTAAAGCGCTTGGCAGTAGAGACGGTATGACTCCACGCCACATCTTTATTAAAGCCAATATTGACAAAGGGTTGACCTTGCTGGGCGGAGCCCATGACGTCAATCTCACCTGGTATCGTCAGATGAAACTCATAAAAGCGCTGAACGCCATTCCACGGCTCATGCGGGTTGCCATACATAACGCCTTCGTCTTTACCGGTAACCTCACTACCAAAGGCATAAGCGTTACTACCGCCATCCATCGCATTGATGGTCGACATGTCAAAATCAAATCCTGCTGCCAAGTCTGCAGCCGATGTCGATGAGACCGAATTCAAAGTTGTCTGAGTAGCCGAGTCCGACTCAATAGAGCGCATCCTGCTGCTGCCCATGACTATATTTTGGTCAGGTGGTGCTGCCGCTACTATAGGGCCAACGAAATTGGAGAGCCCGCCGCGTAAATTGGCCTTGCCATAAAGAGCTAGTAGGTCATCAGTGCTAATCTCGCGTACCCACTCAGCCCCCGCACAGTCAGGATCTATGTTTTCTACGCCTGTATCACGCAGATAGCGACTGACCCCAGCTGCATAGCCAGTGACTGCATCAAGAACCTCGGGCTCTTGGGCGTTCAAAAACTGAGCACGTTTGGCGGGTGAATTATACCAAGTATAAAATACATCGCTAGCCACACTGCCTTCGTCACCTAGATACAGCATACTCTGACCACTAGAAACGACGATCTCGCGGGCAAGTGAGCAGATATTATCTTCGGCAAAAGCGTAACCAACGCCGTAACCGAGACCTTTGTAGTCGTTCGCAATAATATGAGGTATACCAAACTCAGTACGCTGAATGTTTGCAGCAAACTCAGTGGAAGGAGAGGTGACGATAGGCGGATTTAATTCAGGAGTGGTGACGACTGTATCGTTAAAACTATTATCGCTATCAGAGCAACTGGCCAATCCAAACGAGACGGCCACTGTTAATAACGCTAATTTCGGTGTGCGCCGATTGCGTGTTGTGATTTTCATAAGCTTTACTGTCCCTAGTTAATAATAACGGCTCAAAAGTGTCATAAACTTCCGATCACTTTGAGCCCTCAATAAATTCCTTTTTATTGCTAGTAGTGTACAGTGTACAACTGCACACTCATCATATAACAATACTTTAGCGCTTTTCTAGTTAAATGATAGATTAGTTTAAATAAACAAAGCCTACAGATCATTGACAGTAAGCTGGTGCATTAATGAGAGACGATATTTGCGCACTAATTAATAATACTCTATTATAAAACCTCCCTTCTATTAGGAAACGCTCATGTCGTTTGCGCAAGTTTATACCCGTTCGGTCGTCGGTCTACATGCGCCAAAAGTGATTATAGAAGTACATTTATCCCAAGGTCTGCCAGCGCTTACTATCGTCGGCTTACCAGAAGCGGCCGTACGCGAGAGTAAAGATCGAGTACGCTCCGCTATTCTGAATTCTGGCTTTCAGTTTCCTAATCGGCGACTAACGATCAATCTAGCACCTGCTGATTTGCCAAAGGACGGCGCCCGTCTTGATTTGCCAATTGCTATTGGCATCTTAGCCGCAAGTGGTCAGCTCGATCCGGAGGTGTTAGCAGGGTTTGAGTTTATCGGTGAGCTGGCGCTCAATGGCGATCTGCGGCAGGTAACGGGAAGTTTGGCAGTAGCGCGAGCGATAAGAGCAGAGGCCTTGGCGGCAAAGACTGCAAAAGCAGCACCAGCGCAAACAAAAAATTCAGCAGACAAAATCGCCGCAAACCCGTCTATACAATTAGTCGTGCCTATCGATAATGGTATGGAAGCCAGCCGCGTTGAAGGTGTAGAGGTGCTAGGCGCGACAAGCCTACAGCCGGTATGTCAGCACTTACAGTCGTTAGCAGACCCAAACGCAAGCACTGAGCGCTTAGAAGTCGTCACTCCTAGTACAACGCAAGAGCGAGTAGGTTATAAAGTGGACTTGGCAGATGTTAAAGGTCAACACCATGCACGGCGCGCCTTAGAGATTGCAGCGGCTGGCGGGCATTCACTACTATTCACAGGACCGCCGGGTTCGGGCAAGACGTTAATGGCATCAAGATTGCCAACGATTTTGCCAGACTTAAGCGCTGAGGACGCGCTAGAAGTGGCGAGTACTTACTCCGTCGCCGATAGCGATTATGATTATGGTACGAGGCCTTTCAGGCAAGTTCATCACACGATATCAGCAGTAGCACTCGTTGGCGGCGGCTCACGCCCAAAACCTGGCGAGATAACTTTGGCCAATAAAGGCGTGCTGTTCCTTGATGAGTTGCCTGAGTTTGAGCGCAGCGTGCTTGAAGTATTGCGTCAGCCATTGGAGGCTAAGCAAATCACCATTAGCCGCGCTAACTCACAGATGACTTTTCCGGCTAACTTTCAGCTCGTTGCGGCGATGAATCCTTGTCCTTGCGGTTATGATGGCGACGTCTCTAACCGCTGTCGCTGTCGTCCTGAACAGATTAAGCGCTATCAAGATAAGCTTTCAGGACCGCTATTAGACCGCATTGATTTGCATATCACGGTGCCGGCGCTCCCTATAGCCGACTTGCAAAATAGTAGTCGAGGAGAGAGCTCAGAAACCGTTAGAGCGCGCGTCACGGCTGCCAATGAACGACAAATCCGCAGACAGAATAAAGCGAATAATGAGCTAAGTCCTAGTGAGCTTGATGAATACGTGGAGCTCGGCGCAAGCGAGCAGCAGCTATTACAAATGGCGCAGCAGCGCTTGAACCTATCAGCGCGTGGTTACCACCGGGTACTGCGAGTGGCGCGTACCATTGCTGATCTGGCAGACAGTACTGATATTACTAGTGCTCACGTCTCTGAGGCGCTCAGCTATCGCAGTAAGTAAATTATTATAAAAACCTAGTTGGCGTAGGCTGCGGCTTTAGCCCAGCTCAAAGTTCTGCAAAAGTACAGGGCTTGGCTAAAAGCGCCAGCCTACAAAGTCTAAATAAATTCAAAATTTAGCTAATCAGTATTTATCAATGGCTATACAGCCTCTAGTATTTAAAACAAGCCCGTAATATGACCTGTATCATCGACATCGATACGCTCAGCTGAGGGGTGTTTAGGCAAGCCAGGCATTTTCATAATAGTGCCACACATCACTACGATAAACCCCGCGCCACTTGAGACGCTGATGTCGCGCACATGAAGGGTAAAATCAGTTGGTCGTCCTAGCAGCTTGGCATTATCGCTCAGCGAGTACTGAGTCTTAGCAATACAAACTGGCATCTTATCTAAATTCAGCTGCTCCAACTGGCGTATTTTTGATTGGGCAAGCGAGCTGATATCGATATCAGCCGCGCCATAAATACGCTGCGCCACCGTGCGGATTTTATCGGCAATACTATTATCACTATCATACGAAAACTGAAACTGGCTTGACGGGTTTTCTTCGTTCTCAAATAACTGTATTAGCGTATTTGCCAACTCCTCACCGCCCGCGCCGCCTTTTTCCCAGACTTGCGTTAAGGCAACCTCGACGCCTCTCGCTTGGCAGGCCTGCCGAACCAGCTCAACCTCTGCGTCAGTGTCGCTGACGAAGTGATTGATAGCGACGACGACGGGTAGGCCGTACACCTCACGCATATTTTCAATGTGTTTAAATAAATTAGGAAAGCCTTGTTCAAGCGCCGATAGGTTCTCTTGGGTCAGCTCGTTTTTAAGGGCGCCGCCGTTATATTTTAAGGCGCGAATGGTGGCGACGATAATCGCAGCATCGGGCGCAAGTCCTGATAGGCGACACTTTATATCACAGAACTTTTGCGCGCCAAGATCAGCACCAAAGCCCGCTTCGGTAAGCGTATAATCGGCTAAATGCTGTGCCACGCGGGTCGCGATAACTGAGTTACAACCATGAGCGATATTAGCAAACGGACCGCCATGTACCAAGGCTGGCGTGCCTTCTATCGTCTGTACCAAATTAGGTTTGATCGCTTCTTTTAACAGCGCTGCCATAGCGCCTTGTGCCTTAAGATCACGAGCATAGATAGGCTGCTTATCAGTATCTAAAGCGACTAAGATATTCCCTAAACGCTGCTTGAGATCACTTAAATCGGTAGCCAAACAAAATATAGCCATCACCTCTGAAGCTACAGTAATATCAAAGCCGTCTTCTCGGGCAACGCCGTCAGTGCGCTTGCCTAAGCCGCCGACGATATTACGCAGTTGTCGATCATTCATATCTACCGCACGCCGCCAAAATACTTGCTTAGGATCGATGCTGAGCGCATTACCTTGATAAATATGATTATCAATCAGTGCCGCTAATAAGTTGTTAGCCGCGCCAATCGCATGGAAATCGCCAGTAAAGTGCAGATTGATATCTTCCATCGGTAGCACCTGCGCGTAACCGCCACCCGCTGCGCCGCCTTTTATCCCAAATACTGGGCCTAAGGAAGGTTCACGTAAAGCCACGGTGGTCAACTTACCATCGCCTTTTTTTCTATGCAGACGATTTAGCGCGTCGGCTAGGCCTATAGTGACTGTGGTTTTACCTTCGCCTGCGGGCGTCGGATTGATCGCTGTGACTAATATTAATTTGCTGTTTTTGGCTTTAGCGGGCTTGCTCAGCACCTCGCTGACATTTATTTTCGCTTTATAATGGCCATAAGGCTCAATATCATCTATCGATAGATTTAACGTTTTGACGATATCTTTTATAGGGTACAAAGTTGCATTTTGGGCGATAGCAATATCACTAGGAACGTCCATATTAAAGCTCTTTTTTATCTAAAAGGTAGCGAGTCAAAGTGGCAAAGTTATCAAAGGCCTGCGTCGGCTGAAAGTCGCGAATATCTTGACCGTAGTTATACCCATAAGAGAGCGCGAGGGTATCCATGCCAGCATTTTGCCCGGCTAATATGTCGTTCTTTGAGTCGCCTATCATCACCGCCTTATCTGGCATTACTCCTAACTTATCACAAACGTGCAATAGCGGCGCAGGATCCGGCTTTTTGGTTGGTAAGCTATCACCGCCGAGCACTACTACAAACCAATCCTGCCAGCCAAACGTGCGCAAGATTTTGGGTACAAAACGAATGGGCTTATTGGTCACTAAGGCTAAGGTAAATCCGGCGTCATGCAGTTGTTTTAGACCTTTATCAACATCAGGGTAAGCGACCGTTTTGCTCGCTTTAAGATTGCTATAAGCGTCAAGAAACAGCTGCTCAGCATGATCGGCCTCTAACTGGGTCAGCTCGTTTTCGCCGATTTCTGTCTTGCCAATCAAAGCGCGCTCTACTAGTAGCCGTGAGCCATTACCGACCCAACCTTTTATAGTTTCGAGTGAGTAGGTGGGCAAGCCTAGCTGTTCAAGCATAATATTAATCGCTGCTGCCAAATCAGGAACGCTATCGATCAAAGTACCATCAAAATCAAAAATCAAAAGTTGCTTATTTTGCATAAGTTTTTACTCATCATTACGGCGTGTTATTTATTCAAAGAAGCCAAAAAACCGCTGTCAGCTGTGCCACTTTAACACAGCAAAAGTTTCAAACTACTTAGTTATAATGATATAAGTTACTCAACGTCTTTATAACGCTCGCGGTGCTGTTTTTTCATGCGTAGATAGTCCTCATTTTCGCGGCACTCGTCCCACTTAGCTTTAAATATCCGCGCCGATTCTGCCTTAACGGGGTCTTCCTCTTGACGAGGTAATTCCTCGCGACCATGCGCGCCGCTTTGACCTTTTTTATCATCGGGCACAGGACCTTTGTACTTTTTACCGCCTTTATGGTTGGCATAGCGGCGAGCACGAGTGTAACCCATCTGGATGAACTTACGTGCCATATCCGCGCCAACGAAGTCATCATCTGCTAAATAATCTAAAAACATCTGATAAATGGTTTCACTGCTCTCATGCGCAATATCAGGAGTAGCAAAGCGCCAATGCGGCAGTATCTCAGATTTATAAGGCTCAACAAGCAACACGCCTTGCTCGCCGCGGCCGACACGGTATAGCTCAGGGTACTTACGTAGATCTAGATTCTTATAATCCAAATCGTAATCAAACTCTCTCATCTAAACGCTCCTATCATAGCTGCCTTTTTATCAATAGTACCCTTTGTCAGTAGTGCTACTCAGTATACTGAGCAAGTCACAAGGAAAAGTAGCGTAAAAATGTTATGAATGGGTGCGTTTCTTACAGGCATAAAAAAACCTCAAACGCGAGCGTCTGAGGTTTTAGGTGCTTATTTAAAAGCTAAATGAGATCAACGAAATGGTGGCTCGAGGCAGGATCGAACTGCCGACACACGGATTTTCAATCCGTTGCTCTACCGACTGAGCTATCGAGCCGTCTTCGCTGAGGACGCTATTAAACTAAATATAAGCGGTGCTGTCAAGACATTTTTATCTTTTGTGGCTAAATAATCAGATTCGATGCAAATCTTAGTCTTTAACTCTGATTAATTCGTAGTCGCTCATGATCTGATGGATATCGTTATCGACAGGGACAAACTGACGCACGCCTTTTTTGACCTCCGCATCATAGACCATCTTGATGAACTTCGCGTCGATTGCGCGGCCTTTGTTTTGCTCATGCACAGTTAAGTATTGCAAGCGCTTAGCGTTGGTTTGCCCATCATCAAAGCAACCAACTGCGGCAATGGGCTTGTCATTGAACATGCCGACATATAGGTATTGGCCACGCTTAAAGCCATTTTCGATGATATTTAATACCTCCTCGCCGCTAGGCTGCGTATCGTCAGCGTCATACATGGTCTCTAAGCGCTCGGCAAGCTCATTGTCGCGACCAGGTTTTTTGATTAAAGGCGCATTTAAATCGTTAATCGCAATGGCTTCTAAAGGCATGATGTATCCTATTGTCTTATGAGTGCTAACCGTATTAAGTAAAACAACCGACTAAACAAGCGTCATTAATAAAACTTAAGGCAGTATTTTAACAGATTGAGACAAATAGCGCCTTGCTTTACCGTCCTGCCATAGCCGTCATGACGCCATTTTGCTATGATAAGCTTATATCTACATTTCCTTAATGTCTATTTAAGTGTCTATTTACTCCCCACCCTTTATTTATAGAGAGTAGCTATGTCTGCCGATATTAATCAAGCGCAAAATGCAAACCTGTATGGTCGCCCAGCGCGCACCGCCACTGTTGAACGTAACACTGCTGAGACGCAAATCACTTGTACCGTTAACCTTGATGGTACCGGTCAAGGTGTGGTCGATACTGGCGTGCCATTTTTGGATCATATGATTGATCAGATCAAGCGTCATGGTTTATTTGACTTAGATATCAAATGCGTCGGCGATACTTATATCGATGATCACCATAGTGTCGAGGATACCGGTATTACTTTGGGCCAAGCGTTTAACAAAGCTTTGGGCGATAAAAAAGGCATCCGCCGTTACGGACATTTTTATGCGCCGCTTGATGAGTCGTTGACGCGCGCGGTCGTCGATCTATCAGGGCGTCCAGGCTTGCATATGGATATTCCGTTTACGCGCTCGCATGTCGGCACCTTCGATGTCGATCTGTTTAGCGAATTCTTTTACGGCTTCGTCAATCATTCATGGATGACCGTACATTTGGATAATCTTAAAGGCAAAAATAGCCACCACCAAATCGAGTCAACTTTTAAGGCTTTTGCCCGCGCGCTGCGTATGGCCTGTGAGTATGATGAGCGGGCATTGAATACCTTGCCATCGACCAAAGAGGCATTCTAATGACCAAAATTGCACTATTAGATTATGGCATGGGTAACTTGCACTCGGTCAGCAAGGCACTCACCAATGTCGGCGCGGAGGTATCCATCACTAACGACCCCAAAGTCGTGGCTGCCGCTGATAAAATCGTCTTCCCTGGCGTTGGTGCGATGCGTGATTGTATGATCGGCATGACCGATGCTGGCATCGATGACGTCGTGCGCAAGGCTATATTCAACAAGCCGGTGATGGCAATTTGCGTGGGTATGCAGGCCTTATTTGAGCAATCAAGCGAGAATGGCGGCACCGAGTGTTTGGGTATCTTAGATGGCAACGTAGAAGCCTTTGATCCATCGTGGACAGATAAGCAAGGCGCAACCATTAAAGTGCCACACATGGGCTGGAATACGATTAGTGGTATGGATTTTGACCATCCGCTTTGGCACGGTATTGAGGATAACGCGCACTTTTACTTTGTGCACAGTTACTACTGCGCGCCTAACGATAACTCTCAAGTCGCCGCTATCTGTGATTATGGCCAGCCGTTTTGTGCTAGTATCATCAAAGACAACCTATTTGCCACTCAGTTCCATCCTGAGAAGAGCCATACCGCAGGCTTGCAGCTGCTCAAGAATTTTGTAGACTGGCAGGTTTAGGTGTATTTTGTGCCACTATAGGATAAAATAAAACAGCAGTAGGGTGGGTTAGCGATAGCGTAACCCACCTTTTTTATTATATATAGCCAACATTCGAGTAAAACCATTGGACTTTAACACCTTTAAAATAAACGTTGTTGAGACGACGGGTCTTGCCAAAGACGCGTTACACATTTACGTCGGCGTCGGCGTCTATCTGCTCAGCATGTTTATCTTACGCCCTATCATTAAGAATCAGACTATCAGAGCCTTTTTAGCATTATTAGTCGTCATTAGCGTAGCACTGCTAGGTGAATATTTCGACAATCGTCACATCATTGTGCCAAAAGGCCTTCTGGCTCTAAAAGGTACAGATATCAAAGCAAGTATTCATGATCTCATTAATACCTGCCTGCTGCCTTTCGTGCTATTTGCTTTAAATAAGTGGACAAGGATTTTTCAAGCGAGCAGCTCACCAAGTAAGCTACTAAAGAAAACCCGTTAAAACAGTTTTTCAATCCTGCTTTACAAAGCTTACGAAACATAAAAATTCTCATCTATTTAATGCTGTCTTCATTTGTTACCTTAGATTGATCATTTCTAGCTACTTAATAAATAGCTACTCAATAAATATAAATTATAAAAAAGGAAGCCACTATGAATATGCAAGATCTATTAGATAAAGCCAAAGACACCTTAGACAACGCCAAAAATACTCTAGGCTTAGAGCCGCAAGAAACTGAAGCAGGCATTTATATTCCCTCAACATCATCGCTAAAGATAGCTGCGCCGAATAAAACCAACTACGATCATACTAATTACGATAATCCCTATACGGGCGATAAGAAAATTATGATGGTCTGTACCGAAGAGCAGTATATGACCATGGAGAACGGCAATAAATTTGATACCGGTAATCATCCGGTGGAGATGATGGTGCCGTTATTACATTTTAAAAAAGCAGGCTTTGATGTCGATGTGTTTACGCCAACAGGCGAGGCGGTCAAGGTCGAGCAGTGGGCGATGCCAGAGGACGATGACGACGTTAAACAAATTTATAGTGAGTACGAGTCCAAGTTTAAGAGTCCAAACAGCATCGCTGACTTCGTCAAAAACGATATGGCAGACAGCACTGAATACGCAGCGATTTTTATTCCAGGTGGTCATGGCGCTATGCTCGGCTTGCCGGAAGACAAAAACCTTGGCGCATTGCTACGTTGGGGACACGATAATGATCTCTTTACCTTAGCGATTTGTCACGGGCCTGCAGCGTTATTGGCGGCTGACCTTAATAGTCCTGACAGTTCTGATGAAGGTAATTCCAAGCGTGACTTTATTTTTAAAGGTTATAAGATGGTAGCCTTCCCGACCGCGATGGATAAGCAAATGCCAAAAATTGGCTATCTGCCTGGACCTATGCCATGGTATTTCGCCGAGAAGTTAGAAGATTTAGGCGTTACTATTGATAATAAGCTCGTCTCAGGGCAGACGCATCAAGATAGAAAGCTTATCTCAGGCGATGGGCCACTCGCGGCAAATGACTTTGGTAAAATGAGTGCTAAAGCTTTACTAAAAGAGTTTGGTTAGATCGTTTTCATAAAGTCATCATATAAAAAAACGGACTATTTATTAGTCCGTTTTTCGTTTTGCTATTTGACTTGATGATTACTTGTTTTGAGCCTCATCATATAACTCACGTACCACTTCACCAATCACATGGATGTCATCAGTCAGAGTTTGTATAACCCTGTTAACACCTAGCTACCACCTTTTTAAACTTATGTTTTGAACAAATGGACGACGGTTTTCAGTCGAAGAAACAAAATTATAGACTTATTTTCAGTAGTTGTGTATATTTTACGTAAAATTTAACTTTTCTAAACTTATTATAATTTGTCAAAATATTACTTAAGGATGAGTATGAAAATTAGCAAGCTAATTTTAGAAAACTTTAAAGCTTTTGCAGAGACAATTGTTTTTGATACTAATAAGCCGGTCGTATGCTTAGTTGGAGAGAATAACACGGGTAAAACTACAGTTTTTAAGGCGATAGATTTTTTAAGATCAGGTGTTTCAAAAGATAAAACTATTGATGATTACAAAAATGTAAATCATAAAGATAAGCATGTTTCTATTACTATAGAGATAGAAGGTAATCTTAGAGAGTCAATAGAGAACTTTTCTGAGGCTAAGTATTTACCGTACATTGTAGATGTTGGTGGAACGCAAAAAATAACGCTAAAACGTACTTCTGAGGAATATAGCATCCAGCAGGGTAATAAGTCGGTAGATATTAATATTAAAAAAATAACTGTATATAATAGTGATACTGATCAATTTGAGAATCCAACTGGGTTTGATAAAGCTATTAATACATTGTTTGAGGTTGTATCTATATGGTCGGATATGGATGCAAGTGAATTAATGGATTTTGGTAGTACAAAGACGTTAGGAAAGTTGTTAAAAGATATCTGTAGTGATTTTGAAGCTAGCTCAAATTGGAGTAACTTCTTGGACGCTCATAATATAGCATTTACTACAGGTGAAGAGTCTTTATCAAAACAATCTCAAGGTCTCGTTAATGATATTGAAAAATCACTATGCGAATTTTACGGAGAAGCGACAGTCTCTTTTGATTTTCAACCTCCAGAACCATCATCATTTATCAAGTTAGGGAATATAATAATTAATGATGGAGTCGAGACAAGTATTTCTGAAAAAGGTAGCGGAATGCAGAGAGCATTCGCACTAGCTGTAATGAAAGTATATGCTGATTTTTTAATTAAACATCCAAGCAATTCAGATTTGAAAAAACCTTTATTCTTCTTTATTGATGAACCCGAGATTTCTCTTCACCCTAGAGCTCAAACAACTTTAATTGAATCTATAATCACAATTTCAAGGCACCAACAGGTTTTTATTACTACTCATTCCCCTTTTCTTTTAAAACATTTTGCTAGTGATGATATATGCACGTACATGACTAAGAAGATTAATCAATCAGCTCATGCAATCGCGGTTGAAACAATGAGAACTTTTTCTTTTTCGCCTACATTAGCCGAAATAAACTACTTTACTTATGAAATATGTTCAACTGATTTTCATAACGAGCTTTATGGATATATCTCTTCTATTGCAAGCTTAAGCAATGCTAAATATTTCGATAATTGGGTATGTGACAAATACAATATAGAAAAAAATAAAAATTGGAAAAGAGATAAGAATAATGGAAATACTATTACAGAGAGACTCTCAGTAATTTCCTATATAAGACACAGTATTCATCATCCAGAAAATACTTATAACACTCAATACACAGAAGAAGAACTTCAATGTTCTACTCAAAAAATGCTCAGTATTATTAGAAGTGACTTTTTTAAAAGTCTATTAGTAGATTCATAAGAGGGTGTTATTAGGTGTAAACAATATATATCCCTCTACTTTTGTACTATGAAAAGGCTGTCCATTTATTAGAGCAACCTTTTCATATTTTTTATAATGTTATCTACTTGCTATCATAAAGTCCGCGTACCACCTCACCAATCACTCTAATACCATCCGTCAGTGTTTGCTCATCGGCAGCGATACTCATACGAATACACTCGTGTGCATGTTGGTAATCGCTGACATCCACACCGGGGAAGAAATACTCGCTTGGTACAATAAGCGTACCTTTTTCTTTGAGAGTCTCATACAGCTCAGAGGTGCTAATCGGTAAATCTTTAAACCATAACCACAAAAATATCGCGCCCTCGGGTTTATGAATCACTAGCGGGTAATCGCCCAATTCTTTTTTAAGTAAGGTAACTGCGGTCTTGGCTTGTTGCTGGTAAAAAGGCTTAATATCGTTATCAGACAAGTCTTTGATAGCGTTATTTTCAACCAGCGGCGTGGCAATAGATGCGCCAAAGCGTGTTGGTGAAAGATTAACCACGGCATTCATCGCACTGACCGCCTCAATCACCTCAGGCGCGGCAACGATAATACCGGTACGCACTCCGGGTAAGCCAATTTTGGATAAGCTAAAACACAGAATGGTATTGTCATCCCAATTAAGGGTAACGTCTGAATAAATAATATTAGGGAAGGGCATACCATAAGCGTTATCGATAATCAGCGGTACATCGTAACGCTTAGCAATCTCCGCCAAATGCGCCATTTCCTCATCGGTTAAGACATTACCCGTTGGATTGGTCGGACGCGAACAACAAATCGCGCCAATACGCCCTTCCTTCAATGCGGGCAAGTTCTCCAACGCGTCAAAATCCACGCGATATTTAAAGAAGCCTTCTTCATCATCATGCGTCACTTCATCGATATGCGGTAATACGGCGGTAAAATGCTGACCTTCGACATGCACATCACTATAGCCGATATACTCAGGGGTCAATGGTAGTAGAATGGACTTGTCGACAGATTCATTCTTATCATCAGTGAACGCACCGCCAAATAGATTAAATAGATAGAAAAACGCATTCTGCGAGCCATTGGTCAAAGCGATGTTCTCACTCGTCAAATTCCAATCATAATGTCGATTAAAGAAGCCTACCAAGGCGTCAATAAAAGCGGCATCGCCTTGCGGATTGGAGTAATTCGCCATGCTACTCGTCGCCGTGCTGTTAATGTCCTCACGAAAGCTACCATCGTTACCCAGCGCTTGATAGGTCTGCAAAAACAGCTCATTCACCGCTTCAATACGCGCTGGATTACCGCCGCCTAGCATATTGACGGGCTGATCGCTTTTTAACGCGTCGCCCAGATCATCCATCAATTGTGAGATGCCAGTGGGCTGGGTGAATTTTTGACCGAACTTTGAGAATTTCATAAGGCTACCATGCTGTTTGGGAGGGTGTTATAAGTGGGTATTTAACCGATAAAGTTGGGCTAGTATAGCAAATGAGGGCTATAAAATAAGCAAAGTGCGGGGTAGATATTGACTTATATGTCTATACAGCTTATGAAGTAAAAAAATGCCTTCTAGGTGAGTAGAAGGCATTTTAGGTTTAAAGTCTCGGGAATAAGCATTTGGTGGTCAGTACTGCTGTGGTCCATACTCTATCTTTTCAAATTCTCGTAAAGAGTCAACAAATTGGAATTTTTTGTTATACTAAGCCTTGATAGCTTGTACGATCGTTGATTAAACGTATGACTGCTATTGATATAAGTCATTATTTTCTATTTCATCGATAATACACACTAAGCGTTTGAAGTTATGGAAATTAGCTTTCTCTATCCAAAAATCATAATTGTCTTTTAACTCGTTCCTAATAGATATACAATTTTCAAAACTTTTATTTTCATTTAACCATATGCCAAGTACATCTAATTTTTTATTTTCATCATAGAATTTGTTGTTTAGAATATCTTCATGTTTAATGATATCTTTTACAGTTTTAGCAATTTGATTCGATTTGTTGATTTTATTAATATAGCTTTTAGAGGATAGTCCTAGTCTTTTGACTATTTGTTTTTCTGTAAACTCTATAACTGAGCTACAAGCCTTTAAGTATTTCCTTACAGGTGTATAGTTAAGTCTTTATAAAATCGATACAGCCCATATCATAAAACAGTTTAGGGAGATTATTCTCCATCCACCCTTG
>NZ_JBEOPC010000036.1:0-33442 GCF_040309765.1 Psychrobacter sp. TB20-MNA-CIBAN-0197 | reverse complement strand
GCCAAAAACATTCTTGCGGTCGGGCTTGACCGTCTTGTAGAAGGAATCCCCTCCGTTTAGGGAGGGGAGGAAGTCAACTGTTGCAATCAAGCACTTTTCTTTAGTTTGCTATCGGTTACAATATGAGCTAGAGATAATAATAACGAAGGTAACGACTTTATGGATAATCTATTAACTGCGCGGTCGCATATTGAGCTTAAAAGCGGCAACAACGACATTATTAATATTGGTAACGATCAGCCGTTTGTACTATTTGGCGGCATGAATGTCTTGGAGTCTAAGGAGCTAGCGTTTGAGATCGCTGAGCAGTATATCGAGATTTGCGAGCGCTTAGGAATTGGTTATGTGTTTAAAGCCAGCTTTGATAAGGCCAATCGCTCAAGTCTGCACTCGTTTCGTGGCCCAGGTCTCGAGCAAGGCGTAGATTGGCTCGGACAAATCAAAGAGAAGTTCCAAGTGCCGATTATCACTGACGTGCACGAGCCGTATCAAGCGCAGCCTGTCGCTGAAGTGGCCGATATCATTCAGCTGCCGGCTTTTTTGTCGCGTCAGACCGATCTGGTCGAAGCGATGGCTAAGACCGACGCTATTATTAATATCAAAAAAGCCCAGTTCCTAGCGCCGCATGAGATGCGTCATATTGTGAATAAATGCTTAGAAGCTGGCAATGACAAGCTCATCCTATGCGAGCGTGGCAGCGCCTTTGGTTATAACAACTTAGTCGTTGATATGCTCGGCTTTGATACCATGAAGCAAATGGATGTGCCGGTGTTTTTTGATGTGACCCATAGTTTGCAGCAGCCGGGCGCGCGTAGTGATAGTGCTGGTGGTCGCCGTGAGCAAATAACCACGCTGGCTCGCGCTGGCATGGCGACAGGGCTTGCAGGGCTGTTTCTGGAAGCGCATCCTAACCCTGAAGCAGCTAAATGTGATGGCCCCTGTGCGCTACGTACCAGTCAGCTTGAGCCCTTCTTGCGTCAGCTAAAGCAGATTGATGAGCTAGTCAAAGGATTTGCGGTGTTAGATACTCAGTAAGGTATCTGTCAATTTTTAACGGTTGTAGAAGGATAAAGCGATGGCTATTCAAACGGCAAAGGTTAGTATTGAAAATATTGATGACCAAGAGGGCATTGATGGGGTGATGACAGCGCTCAAAAATATCGATGGGGTTACTGCGGTTGAGCTTGATGCTGCTACGAACATCGCGCTAATTCGCTATGATGATACTGATACGAGTATTCATGCCTTTACTGCTGCTATCAGCATGGTGGATTATGTCACCCAGCCTTTTCCTATTGATGCGCCGCAGAACCCGCGTAACATGGAATAATGGTTTATAAATACATAGAGCGGACTTTATTTATCGTAAGTGACAACTTAACAGACACTAATAAAGTGTTAACCAAACACCCTTGTTGTTAGTACTAATATATCTTACCGTATATAGCAGCTACTCATTATTTATAATCACTAATAGTGAGCAGTTAGCTCATGAACAATAACTCATAGATAATAATAAGGAGCCGAATATGGCAAATCGAACGAGAATTATAAAAGTCGACGGTATGACTTGTGAGAAGTGTGTAGATAGTGTGCATGGCGCTACCGTTGGTATGGATGGCGTTATCAGTATTGCAGTTGATTTAGCCGATAATCAGGCTACGGTTACTTTTGATGACGCAAAAACTAGTGCAGAAAAAATCGCCACTGCCATCGACGATGCAGGGTTTGATGCCAGCGTCGCTAATTCATAAGTATCCCTTTAATTGCTAGCAGAACCAGTTATCTTAAATGACTGGTTTTTTTGTAGCTCACTGTTTTATAGCTCGAATCAAATCGCTGTAAGCGCTTGGTTTAAACGACTGACAGTACTCAACCGCTCAATGTCACTTGAAAATAGTCTGTAAAGCCTAATCTTATAACTACTATAATATACTTATTCTTTAATTATCGCTAAATGAGTGCTCCCATGACTGATTATTCCCGCACCGCTACTGACGAATCTTACGAAGTAGATACTGATATTCAGGCCAATACGGCCTTGCAGCCAGAGCGCGCGCATCTACAGCTAGCGATTGACGGCATGTCGTGTCAGGCCTGCGCTTCTAGGATCGAGAAGGTGCTGAATAAAAAGGATGAGGTTTATAAGGTCAATGTCAACTTTGCCGGCGAGACGGCGAACGTTGATTATAATCCTGAACAGACCACGCCTGAGCAAATCGCAGAATGGGTCAATAAGACTGGGTTTGTCGCCAATTTGCAGGCAGGCGATAGCTTATTTGCCAAAACTGATGAAGATACCGCGACTAAATGGCCTTGGCGCTTAATTGCCCTTTGGGTGTGCTTGATGCCTTTTTTGGTCGGTATGGCAGGTATGCTAACCGGCCAAGGTATGGCGTGGATGCCGCCGGTTTGGATACAGTTCATACTTGCAACTATCGTCCAGTTTGGTTTGGCGCTGCCGTTTTATAGTAGCGCTTGGGCCTCGATCAAAGGCGGTTTGGCTAATATGGATGTACTTGTGGTCATCGGCACCTTGGCCATTTGGGGCTACTCCACTTATCTATGGCTGACGCACGGCGATGGTACGTTAAATAGTTTACTACAAAGCGGACATGCTAGCGGTCATGGCGCGGAGAGTCTAGGCGTTTATTTTGAAGCGGGGGTGATGGTCATCGCCTTTGTGCGCACCGGCAAATATCTAGAAGAGCGTACCAAAAAGCACAGCTTGAATAGCATTGATTTACTGCTATCTTTGACACCAGATGAGGTTGAGCTACAGCAGGCGGATGGCAGTTTTCAAGCGCTGCCGCTAGCTGAGGTGAAGATGGGCGATATCTTACGTGCCAAACAAGGCAGCCGCGTTGCTACCGATGGCACAGTGATTGAGGGCAGCGGCTGGTGTGAGGAGAGTCATCTAACAGGCGAGTCGGTACCAATAAAAAAAGAAGTGGGTGATGAGCTGTTAGCAGGGGCCTTGGTCGAGAACGGCAGTTTATTATACCGAGTTGGTGCTAATGGCCGTGATACCAAGCTTGGCGACATGGTACAAGCGCTGAGCGATGCGCAGGGCTCCAAAGCAGATTTGGCTCGCCTTGCTGATAGAGTGACCGCTATCTTTGTGCCGGTGGTGATAGCTATAGCTATTATTACCTTTGCCATCACTTGGTGGCTGACAGGGATGGTCGATACGGCGCTTATGCATGCGGTGTCGGTATTAGTAATTGCTTGCCCTTGTGCGCTAGGGCTGGCAACGCCTGCCGCGATTATGGCGGGCATGGGAGTAGCAGCAAGGCATGGCGTCTGGTTCAAAGATGCGCAAAGCCTTGAGGCGGCAGGTCATATTGATACGGTCGTACTTGATAAGACAGGGACGTTAACCCTTGGAAAACCGGCTATCGTTGATCAGATGATGGTCGATAAATCGATAGCTGCCGACGATGTATTACAGCTTGCCGCTAGCGTTGAGGCACATGCTAGCCATCCGCTAGCGACGGCGCTCATCAATGAGGCGAGCGCACGCCAATTACAGCTCATGCCCGTAACAGATGTAAATGTAGTCAAAGGCGCAGGTATTCAGGCGACTATTGAAGGTTTAGGGATAGTCAAAGTCGGTACCGCTGAGTTTGCGAGTTTAAAGCTGCCTAGACTGATGCCAAAAGTTTGGCAAATTGCCAGTACGGTTGCCGTGAGTATCAATGATGAGCCGCTCGGCACTTTTGCCTTAGCAGATGATCTAAAAGCAGATACTCCGCAAGCAATTAATGCCCTACAAGAGGCCGGACTTAAAGTCATCTTAATGAGTGGCGACAAGCAATCTGTGGTCGATCATGTCGCTTGGCAGCTGGGTATTGATGAGGCTTATGGTCGCATGAGCCCGCGAGATAAGGCTAGTCAAATTGCTAAATTACAAACCGCAGGCCACAAGGTTGCGATGGCAGGCGATGGGGTGAATGACGCTCCTGCTATGGCAACCGCTGATGCAAGCTTTGCGATGTTTGAAGGCACAGATGTCGCGCAGCACAGTGCTTCCGCGCGCTTGATGGGTGAGTCCTTGATGCACATCGATGCGGCGCAAAAAATCGCCAGCGCCACACTGCGTAACATCAAGCAAAATCTATTCTTTGCTTTTATCTATAACTGCCTAGGTATTCCGCTTGCAGCTTTCGGTTTTTTAAATCCTATGATTGCAGCGGCAGCGATGGCGCTAAGCTCTATCTCTGTATTAATGAACGCGCTACGCCTAACGCGGTTTAAAACCCAAGTCGAGCTGGATGACACAACACGGGTTTCAAGTCCTAAAAAACTAGCTGAAGCTAAATAAAGTGCCAGAAAATTTAATCGAATTTATGCTATGATGCCAACTATCAAAGCTCATTATACTTTCCCTTTTTTATCCCACACACTTGGCATGACCAAAGGAATTCACAGACATTATGTACGCTGAAGAAATCACTAACGTTACGGCAATTAAAGACATTCGCGCTCGTGAGATTTTAGACTCACGAGGTAATCCAACGATAGAGGCGGATGTTATCTTAGCTGATGGCACTATAGGCCGCGCCGCCGCGCCAAGTGGTGCCTCAACAGGCTCTCGCGAAGCGCTTGAGCTACGAGATGGTGATAAGGATCGCTACTTAGGTAAAGGCGTCAAAAAAGCCGTCGCTAACGTCAACAGCCAAATCCGCAGCGCGCTGATGGATAAAGACGTCACAGAGCAGCAAAAAATCGATGATGCGATGATTGCGCTTGACGGTACTGAAAATAAAGAAAGCCTAGGCGCTAATGCTATGCTAGCGGTGTCTTTAGCAACTGCTAAAGCTGCGGCAAAATCACAAAGCCTACCGCTACATCAATACATCGCCAATCTGCGTAATCAGACTTCTTTGACGATGCCAGTACCGATGATGAATATCCTAAATGGTGGTGAGCATGCCGATAATACCGTCGATATTCAGGAGTTTATGATTGAGCCGGTAGGTTTTTCAAGCTTCTCAGAAGCACTGCGCGCGGGTACAGAGATCTTCCATAGCCTAAAATCAGTATTAAAATCACAAGGTTTAAATACTGCTGTCGGTGACGAAGGCGGCTTTGCTCCTAATTTGCGCAGCAACGAAGAAGCCATTACCGTTATTATGCAAGCGATTGAGCAAGTCGGCTATAAGGCAGGCGATGATATTCACTTAGCGCTTGATTGCGCTGCTAGTGAGTTCTATAAAGACGGTAAATATATCTTGGCAGGCGAGGGTAATAAGACTTTTGATAGCCAAGGCTTCTCTGATTATCTGGTCAATCTAGCGCGTCAATACCCGATTATCTCTATCGAAGATGGCCTTGATGAGTCAGACTGGGACGGCTGGAAATACCTAACTGAACAAATCGGTGACAAAGTACAATTGGTGGGTGATGACTTGTTTGTCACCAACCCTGCCATCTTGCAAGAAGGTATCGATAAACATATCGCCAATGCTATCTTGATTAAGTTCAATCAAATTGGTACGTTATCTGAGACGTTAGATGCTATCTATATGGCTAAAAACAACGGCTACGCGACCATTATCTCGCATCGTTCAGGTGAGACCGAAGACAGCACCATCGCTGATCTAGCGGTCGGTACAGCTGCTGGCCAAATCAAAACCGGCTCATTATGCCGCTCAGATCGCGTTGCGAAATATAACCAACTCTTGCGTATCGAGCAGCAGGTTCGAGCCAGCTATCGCGGCGCTGATGAGTTCATAGGCCTGCGCGGTTAACACTGCTTGGTCGCTAAACGGTCTTTTTCTACTGGGTTAGAAAGAGACCTTTTATTATCATAATGTGAAGCTCTTTTATGAAGTATTTTAGTCAATTCATGCTCTTAGCTTTAGCCATTGCTGTACTCTTAGGGCTACAGTATCAGTATTGGCTAGGTGAAAATGGCCGCGTTGCTAGCAAGCAGCTGTTGGCGCAGATCGAAGAGCAGCAGCAATCTAATGACAATCAGATAGCGGCTAATGAGCTGCTGCGCACTGATGTCCATGATTTGAAGACAGGTCTAGAAGCCGTAGAAGAGCACGCGCGCTTAGACTTAGGACTAATTAAGCCTAATGAAACCTTCGTTCAGATATCTACCGCTCCTACGACCCATACTCGCTATAATCCATAATTATCAGAAAACAAAGCTACTTTCAGCTGATATTTGCATCTCCACCTTCTCACCCTTTTAAATATCGATGATAGCCCTATCATGAATACTACTCCGAACATACACGCTATGATTGTCGCGGCCGGTCGCGGCAACCGTTTTGGCGCAGCTATTGCCAAGCAGTACACGAAAATCAACGGGCAAACGTTATTGCAGCATAGCGTGACTCGACTAGCCTCTAGTGGTTATATAGACCACTGTTATCTTGTCATCGCAGCCGACGATGAAGTGGCCTCTACCTTGACATATACGCTACCGATGAATTATGTCGTAGGCGGAGCAGAGCGTTGGCAATCGGTGCGTGCTGGCGTCAGCGCTATTCTGGGTAGTGGCGCTGATAAAAGCGATCTCGTCTTAATCCACGATGCCGCCCGTCCAGCTGTGCCTACTGAAGACATTGATAGCGTTATTACAGCCGCCATGTCTGAACCTTATGGCGCGATCTTAGCGGCTCCCGTCGCTGATACCTTGAAGCTATCTACAGCGCTACCTGCAAAGCAGCTCGATGATCTTAATGACCATCGTACTAATGGTAACGATTATATAAAAACTACCGTTAACCGTCAGCACATGTGGCAAGCACAGACGCCGCAGGTCTTTCGCGTCGGGGAGCTGAGCCACCTACTAGACTATATTAACGAACATCAGTTACATATCACTGATGAAGCGAGCGCCTTTGAGTATTTAGAGCTGCCTATTCGCTTAGTAACGGGTAGTCGCCAAAATATAAAATTAACCTTTCCTGATGACGCAATAGTGCTAGCTGCTATTTTAACTGCTCAAGTATCCTCAAGATAAAATAAACAAACGTTCTCAAATATAGTAAAAGACAGTCATTTTATATAGTAATAAAATATATTTATATTTCAAAAATAATACGTATAAAGCAGCTAAATTAGACAATAATCTCCTCCCTCCCAGAGCTAATACTCCGTTCCTCTTTGTTTTTGTCTCCAAAAACTATCAAAATCCTCTCAATTACAATTATTTAGCGCTTACAGCAGAGTTTGTTTGCTTTGTTGACCATAAGAGCCTATGATGTAACTAAGTTTATACAATTACACTAAAAAACTTATAATATATATAATAGTGCATTACAGTCCTAATTAATCTTGCTAGGATTTTATAATCATAAATACAATCATTTGTTTATTAATAGACTGGCCACTCAATTATAGGTTTATACCATAATAAGGAGAATCTAATTGTCAAAGCTCAATGCAGTAAGACGCTCAGACACAACTGATCTCTACCAATTCATCTATATTAGTCGTATTACTTCTATAGGGCTATCTGGCGCGAGTACCCTCAACGATATTGCTGAAGTCTCAATTGCACATAATAAAGCTGAAAATATCTCGGGTATTCTTTGCTATGGCAATGGCTATTTTTTTCAGTATATCGAAGGCTCAGAGCAGGCTTTAACGAATCTCAAAAACCGTATCTTAAAAGATAATAGACACAAGGATATACAGACTTTAGCGTTTTCGGCCATTACTGAGCGCCGTTTTACTGGCTGGTCGTTACGCTCAATCATCCTTGAGCGCTGGATGCTTAAAGATCCTAAAGTAAAAGAATTTCTACCGTTCAAGCCTTATGAATGGGCTTCTAATGATTGGGTGAAATTTTTGGAAATCCTACAAGGCTACTACGAATATCAAGAAATAGAGGACAAAATCGACACTCAGCCTATTAAGTATAGTGCACTAGGTGTCACTTTAAATAAGGTTGTCGGCCAGCATCAAGCCTTTTTCCTTATTCAAAGCGTATTAGGGATACTGATTGTTTTGGCTTTATTATGGTTTATGTTGTCAGATAAGCTATAAAGATAATATCTAAAATTCCATAACCTAGTCCAATAACACCCTTATAAAACCAGCTAACGTCGCGCGTTGGCTGGTTTTTTTTGCTTTAAGCTTTAGAATTTAATAGCTTTTGTGAGTACTGAGCTGCTGACCATTGAGAATTGCATGGCACTTGGACTAAGGGCACTTAGACTCAGGATAGAAAGGATATTAATTTTTAAGCATAAAAAAACCTTCAAAATCTAATAGACTTTGAAGGTTTCAAAAATGCTTATTACTAAAAATAAGTATTTTAAAATATGGCGTCCCCAGGGGGATTCGAACCCCCGTTACCGCCGTGAAAGGGCGGTGTCCTAGGCCTCTAGACGATGGGGACTAGGTCATACGCTTCAGCTGCTTTCACCGTTTATGCTGAAGTGGTGCACATTTTAATAGCGTCTGTGCTTACTGTCAAGCTTTTTTCTACGTTTTTTGAGGGTTAAATATCTTTTTTTTAGTGCTCGGCGAGGATGTAGATTATTCTTCTTTAAATGATGGCGAATCCATAAAGAAGTACAAGCACTAATCGTTATTGCCAAAATCATATAACCTAGAATGGTCGCCCATAATTTTGTTTGTGGGTCCATAGCAAAATCCTTTTAATGGCCTCTGTTACTCATCATACGCATAATTACATCTGACGAGCAAGCGAAGTCAGCTAAAGATTACAAATGCTATTCAACCCCTTGTAGCAGTTTTATTAGGGCGTGTTGAACATTCACAAATGCGCACTGCTGATCGCTAAAATAGTTCTAGTCGTCGTTAAAATTGCAGGTAATGCTTATTGCATTGGCTAGATTTTCACAACGACTAGGGCGATTTTAGCATCAGCCCTCACGACAACAACAGGGACAGGACTATTTTTTGCCACTTTATTGATAAAAATAGACGCTTAGAACGACTAAACTTACCATTTTTATCTGCAAATCGCCTAAAAAATAGTCTCTGTCAGTGCCAAGGTCGAATGTTCAACACGCCCTAGCCTTCTGGCTCATTGGTAGCGTCTGGTTTGTCGTCTGGTTCTGGCATATCAGTATGCAAGGCGTTAGCGAGCATCGGATAGCTGTTGAGAATATGACAAAAAAGCTCAGCAGTCTTTTGCGTATCATAAAGCGCTGAGTGGGCGTCATTACCATCAAACTCCAATCCTGCAGCCTTACACGCACGTGCCAGCACGGTCTGGCCAAAAGCTAGAGCGGATAAAGTAACCGTATCAAAGACTGAAAACTGATGAAAAGAGCTGTGGTTTTTGCTATTGGTACGTAGTACCGCAGCGTTTAAGAACCCTAAATCAAAATGAGCATTATGGCCGACCAAGACGCATTGACGGCACTCTTGCTCACGGCGTACTTCTTTGAGCGCTTTAAAAATACGACGCAGCGCTGTCTTCTCATCTTCAGCGATGGCTTTACGCATAGGATTATTAGGATCAATACCAGTAAACGCTAAAGCTTTGGGCTCTAGATTCGCGCCTGCAAATGGCTCAATATGCGCGTTTAACGCTTCTCCTAAATAGAATACTCCCTCGTCATTTAGTAGAATCGGAATACAAGCAATCTCAAGCAGGGCATCGGTTTGAGCGTTGAAGCCTGCGGTTTCGACATCGACGACAACAGGCATAAACTTACGAAAACGCTCTTTTAGAGTCATCGGTGCCGGTGACTCGACTGACTCTAGATCTGCTGCAGGAATGCTGCTTTTATTCTTATTTGCTGTATTCATTGAGTTTTCGGTGGACGAAGTTATCTCGCTTTGCATAGTCATAATCATCTAAATTTTTTTTATCATCAGTGAGGAGGCCGTTTTGCGACGGCTTAATGAGCTGCGCGGGTTGGCGCAGCTTGAGGGTGGCTGGTCTATTCGTTAGGCTTTGATAGACCAAGATAGTGTTTCACCGGCCATCAGCGGAGTGAGGGTAGAGCCATCGAAGTAAGGATAAGCGCTTGGGACTTGCATCGGAGTCTTAGTCAAAGTGACTGTCTCAGAGTTCAGCTCTAACCCATAGAACTGAGCGCCAAAGCGACTGGCGAAGCCTTCGAGTTTATCAATCTTACCAACGCTATCAAACGCTGTGGCATATAAAGCTAGCGCCACCTCTGAGCTATAGCAACCAGCGCAGCCGCACGCAGCTTCTTTTTTATGAGTGGCATGCGGGGCAGAGTCGGTACCCAAAAAGAATTTTGGATTACCACTTGTGGCGACATCTAATAATACTTTTTGATGGCTTTCGCGCTTTAAGATGGGCAGACAGTATAGGTGTGGTCTGATACCGCCTACTAACAGATGGTTGCGATTGAACATCAAATGCTGCGGAGTAATCGTTGCGGCGACATGATTGCCTTGTGACAATACAAAGTCCGCGGCGTCGCTGGTCGTGATATGCTCCATGACGATCTTCAGGGTCGGGAACTTACCAATGATTTGCCCCATGACCTCTTCTAAAAAGCGTTTTTCTCGATCAAAGATGTCGACATGGTCATGAGTGACTTCGCCATGAATGAGCAGCGGTAAGTTGTGCTTTTCCATAGCTTCAAAGATATCAGCGCGAGCATTAATATCAGTGACGCCATCAGCGGAGTTGGTCGTAGCGCCAGCCGGATAGAGCTTGACTGCTTGTACGATGCCGGACTGAGCGGCAGCTTCGATATCTTGTACGCTCGTCTGATCGGTCATATACAGAGTCATACGTGGATCAAAGGCAGCTTTACGCTCCTTTGGAATGTCGCTGATTTGTAGCTGCTGCAAGATACGCTCACGGTAAGCGCGCGCATCATTAGTGTTTTTGACAGGAGGAACAAGGTTTGGCATACAGATAACGCGGTTGAAGCTGGACGCTGCATGCGGCACTGTCGTCGCAAGCGCCTGATCATCACGTAAATGAAGATGCCAGTCATCTGGTTGCAGGATGGTTAACTCTGTAATCGAATCAGTAATAGGAATCATAGCGCTCAATAGGTTAATTGATGAGACAAAAGGCGTAAAAATGCTCTGATAAAACCACATTTATTGTTTTGCTATCATAACAGGTTTACTGACTTGACTGAATATGTGGCTGCACATCTCTACATAATTATTGGCAAAGGCAGACGAACTGGGGACTGCTTAGCCTGATGATTTAAGCTGCGCGCGCTGTTAGTCTTTTGCCTATAGCAAATATGATGTACACTGGAGATGGAATCTATTTTTGACTCAGTTTTCATCTTTGTTCGTGTTTTTTAGGGCGTGTTGAACATTCGACCTTGGCACTGACAGAGACTATTTTTTAGGCGATTTGCAGATAAAAATGGTAAGTTTAGTTGTTCTAAGCGTCTATTTTTATCAATAAAGCGGCAAAAAAGAGTCCTGTCCCTGTTGTTGTAGTTAGGGCTGATGCTAAAATCGCCCTAGTCGTTGCGACTGTTTAAATAAAATCAGCTAACCAATGCAATAAGCATTACCTGCAATTTTCACTTAGACTAGAACTATTTTAGCTATCAGCAGTGCGCATTTGTGAATGTTCAACACGCCCTAATCGTTTTTATTATTTATCACTAATTATATTTACTTATCACTCATTATACTGACAGGAGTTATTTATGGCGCAACTTGATCCAAAAAATATCAACAAAATCGTCTTAGCCTATTCAGGTGGTCTTGATACGTCCATCATTGCCAAATGGCTGCAAGAAACCTATGATGCAGAAGTCATCACCTTTACCGCCGATATCGGTCAGGGCGAAGAAGTTGAGCCTGCGCGCGCCAAAGCTGAAGCGATGGGCATCAAAGATATCTATATCGAAGACTTGCGTGAAGAGTTCGCTCGTGATTATGTTTATCCAATGTTTCGCGCTAATGCCATCTACGAAGGCGAGTACTTACTTGGCACGTCTATCGCTCGTCCGCTTATCGCCAAGCGTTTGGTTGAGATTGCTAAAGAACACAATGCTGATGCCATTAGTCACGGCGCCACCGGTAAAGGCAATGATCAAGTGCGTTTTGAGCTAGGCGCGGTCGCTTTGTCTCCTGATATTGTCACTATCGCGCCTTGGCGTGAGTGGGATTTATCAAGCCGTGAGAGCTTGATGAAATATGCTGAAGAGCATGATATCGCAATCGATTACGCTGGTAATAAGAAAAAATCTCCATACTCTATGGATGCAAACTTACTGCATATCTCCTATGAAGGCGGTATATTAGAAGATCCATACATGGAAGCAGAAGAGGATATGTGGCGCTGGTCAGTGAGCCCAGAAGAGGCGCCTGATGAGCCGCAATATCTAGAGCTTGAATACAAAAAAGGCGATCTCGTTGCTATTGATGGCGAAGCGCTCAAGCCTTATGAGGTGATGATTAAGCTCAATGAGCTTGGCGGCAAACATGGTATTGGCCGTTTAGATATCGTTGAAAACCGTTACGTCGGTATGAAGTCGCGTGGCTGCTATGAGACGCCAGCTGGTACTATCATGCTAAAAGCGCATCGCGGCATTGAGTCTTTGACACTAGATCGGGAAGCGGCACATCTAAAAGATGAGATCATGCCACGCTATGCCAAGATTATCTATAACGGTTATTGGTTCAGCCCTGAGCGTCTTATGCTACAGGAGCTTATCGACAAGTCGCAAGAGTATGTCAACGGTACGGTACGTGTGAAGCTGTACAAAGGCTGCGTGAGCGTCGTTGGCCGTAAATCAGATGATTCACTATTTGACGAAAAGATCGCCACTTTTGAAGATGACGCGGGTGCTTATGACCAAAAAGACGCTGAAGGTTTCATTCGTCTAAACGGTCTACGTTTAGCGATCGAAGCCAGTCGCGGTCGCGATCTATCTAAATAAAACGACCCAATGGTATTTTTAGACTTATAATAAAAAACAGAGACTGATAGTCTCTGTTTTTTTTATGCAAAAAGGCTTTTATCGCTAGAGTTATTTAGCTTCCTCTTCGTCATCGACCTTTACAATAGCGACGTCCTGTTGCTCGCGCTCTTCGGCTTTATCATGTTCTATGACCGCTTCAGTTGCGGTTATTGCTCCGCTTGATTGTTGTGATTGATATTTCAGGGCAGCCAAAGCACTGAGCGCGCCAATAACCAAAACAATAATAAGAATGACGGGGTTTTTCCAAAGCGGCGCGGCAGGCTCGTACTCAATCGGCGTCTCGCTCGTAGTGGCAGGTGTGTTATCGCTATTGCCACCGATCAACGCTAAGCTGACTAATGGCGCGCTCGGCGGATTGATAGGCTCAGAGGCAATGCGCAGACGCCGACGATTCAGATAGATATCAGAGATTTTAGCCAACTGTAGCAGCCAGCGCTGATGCGGCACACTGATATTAGGCATCTGGGTAAAGACGAGCAAATCATTATGCCGACCTTGTTGCACATTCTCAGGCGAGCGGCCTATTACTTTTAAATAATTGGACGTCGCTTGCTGCATATCTTGCCCAGAAGCAGCCAGATTAGGCGCAAATTTTGTCAGCTCGTACCAGTAAGGGTCAAACGCTGGTGGTCTGAAATCAAGTGCTTGCGAATCTGTTTGTTCGCTGTTAGCACTCTCAGCGTTTGTCATTTCAGTGTCTGTTATTTCAGTCTCTGCTACTTTAGCGCTTAGCGCTTCCGGGTTTGCAGCCTTGGATAACTCACTATCTGCAGGTTTCGTTGAAGACCTAGCGTTTGTCAGCACTTGAGTGTCAGCATGGCTGTTGATACTCGCTGCTGAGTCTGCTGCAAAACGCTGCTTGGTTAAGAATTGCGGCTGTAGCGCGAACCATTTATCCAACTCTTCATTATCTAATTGACTATACTCTGTCAAAATAGCCAACTCGCGCAATACAATAATAGTTAAAGTACCGAGAAGGACTTTGACTTGCGCGGCGCTCGCATCGACCTGATCGGCAATATAATCACAAGCCTTATTGACACGAGTACTATCAATGAATAAAGTCTCAGTGACATCTTGACGGTGATAAAGCGTGGCACTTAACGTCGCAAAATTCATCGCATTATACTGGCGTAGCTCTTTAACCGCTGCTCGTGAGAACAGTTTTTTATTCACCGCTTGCGCTTGGTGGCGCTGCTGGTAAGCTAACAAAGCGGCAAGGATGGCCTGTATGCCGCTATTGACGGCTATACGGGTTTGCGGCAGTGAGAGAGTGGCAGTATCAGCCAATAAAGAAGTCAGAGGCTGAATATCTTGATACAAAAAATCATACATCGACACGCGTGTCGGTGAAATAGTAGTCATAATCTGCTAGCATCAAAAAGTGTTTATATATCTTACGGTGCAAGTCATGCGGATACAATCCCCTAATATTAGAAAATTTTAGGGGTTTTTTATGTTGTTGATAGCGCTAATAATTTTATTTGGATCTATATATGAAAAATACCGATACGCCCAAGACAGCAGTGCTCATTAACATCGAAGCGCAGACATTGATTATCTGTAATCATGGGGTGGCGAGCTCTTCTTATCCTATCTCAACTGCAAAAAACGGTATCGGTAGCCAACAAGATAGTGGCTGCACGCCGCTTGGTCGTCATGTTATTGCCCAAAAAATTGGTGACGATGCACCTATAAATACGGTGTTTGTCGGACGCGTTGCTACTGGTGAGGTATATGACGCAGAGTTGGGGCGTCTACAGCCAAAGCGAGATTGGATCTTGAGCCGTATTTTATGGCTTAAAGGCTTAGAGGAGGGCATCAATAAAGGCAGTAACGAGCAAGGCGGCTGCGATACCTATCAGCGCTATATTTATATTCACGGCACACCTGATAGTGAACCGATGGGTGTACCACTCTCGCATGGCTGCGTGCGCATGCGTAATACCGATATCATCGAGTTATTTGCGCAAGTAGAAGAGGGCACGCCCGTCATGCTTATAGAGGGTTAGCATGAGAGCGTGCCTTTTTAGGGTTAAATGGCTTTAAGGTATAAAACTTAGACTCTTCTATCTATAACCATTTAGGAAATCAGAGTTCTACCAAAAGCTCGCTGCATCTTGCAGCTTAGTCAAACGTTTTTTGCAGCGTTTAGTATCAGGTTCTAGCTGCGCGGCAAACCATCCGGCGCCATATAGAGCTTGCGTGTCAGTGTGAGATTTTTGCTGATAATAATGCTGATATTGTTGATGATCTAAATACTCCCCGAGCGCTCGCTGCGTTTTTGTTATACGTTTTAGCCAACGTTTGCTTTTTTTCTTTGAATATAGAGGAGCGGTAAACTCACTGAGATAGCGCATTTTTTTGAGATGTTTACGCAGTTGGTGCGTTTTTTCATGGATAGCAGCGCTTTGATCAGTATCATCAGTAGACGCCTCCAAGATGATATCTTCAAAATCATACTCAGCCTTAAGCAGCTTAATATGCTGCTTGGAGAGTCTTTTTGCTAATTTTTCTTGCGCACATTTATGGGCTTTTGGCTCTAGAGTAGCATCACTCATAGTAAAGGCGATAAGCTCAAGCAAAGTCAGCTGGAAGTCATTAGCACGAACGGCGTCGATGGGTGTTATTTTCATGTTGTCGATATCAGCACTCCAATCGACGCTAGGCGCACCAGCATGCTGTAGTGTTGGCTCTATATCAGTGACTAAATAAGCGAGCTGACGATAGTCGCCTAGAAGAGTTGCTGTTTGTTTTAGGATAGGTAGCCATTCAGGATTGAGCTGTTCGGAGAATTTTTTGAAGCTCTTTAGGGCAGTACGTAATCGTTGTATGCCTATACGTAGCTGTAGCACATGCTCGTTGTCGTTGCTGCCAGCGGCGATGGCACTACTATTAGGCAGTATTTGTAATAGACAATTATGAACGACTGCACGCATGAACGCCGGCATGCTACTGTCTGCATCGATGCTCAGTGCGCCTAGATTGGCGTGCACGGCAGGGCTAAAGTCTTGCTCATTGAGAAGTAGGCTGCCACGCTCAGCTTTAGTGACTGTTGATAGACACAGCTTATAGCGTTTGCACCATACTTTTGCCGTAGTGAATAAAAAGTTTAGATTACCTGAGACCAGCTCAAACTCTATCTCTTGTATGTCCTGTACTTTTGAGTTATCTGTTCCATGAATAATTTGACCCTGATCATAAGCCACCTCAATGGTACTTACCGTACTTTCCTCTGCGCTGTTCTTTTTATCAGCGACTACTTTTTCTTTATCTACTAATAAGCGAGTGGTGCGCTCGATATCAGTGATGTATTGACGAGTTAGTTTTTTGTTGATTTTTTTGAGTTTAAAGTCTGCAAGAGCTGGAGCAATAGCGGTTTCTTTATATATAGCTAAATCCGGCAACAAGCTATCCGTCTCTAGCATCGTCTGCACCAGCTCACCATCTAGAGTCATATTGTGCTCTAGACGCGCGGCAATGCCATCGCCGCCAGCTTTGATAGTCTGCACCCATTCATCGCCCTCTAAGCGAATACGCAGCCCTATGCCGCTCTTGGCAAGCTCTTGCTTGGGCGTATCAAAATAATGAGCGGACATCATTGTCGTCTGTGAGGATTTTACTTTTGCTTGACGCATAAGACCTTTTAGACGCGCTTGCGGCACTAAGAACTTCAATTCAATCTCTTGCACGATGATGTCTCCTATCGTTCTAATAATAGTTATGTTACCTCTATACTTATATTATATCTATCCTATGAACGCTGTCAGTGAATGACAAGTAAAGTTTTGCTTGAGACTAGAGTCGAGGTAGTGATAGCTTCCGTTAGCTTTATATCTATTATTTTTACTTGGCATGCCCAAGGATCATTATAAAAGTAAGCTGGCACAGATGCAGTATCTACGATAACCGTATCGAATACCGACAAAATGCCATAGGTAAAATATAGCCATAAAAAAAGCCACCCTACAGTGTGTAGAGTGGCTTTTATTTAAGCTTACATGGCTATGAGTAGTTCATAGTATATAGCTTGAGATTAGCCGAACTGGTTCATAGTGTTTTTGCCACCACCAGCTTTTAGCGCGTTATCACCTGAGAAGATCTCTTTATGATCATCGCCAAGGTCAGAACCGGCCATTGCTTGGTGCTTCACGCATGAGATGCCTTCACGGATCTCTTTACGCTGTACGCCAGCAGCATATGCAAGCATACCTTCATCACCGAAGTAACCTTTGGCTAGCTCATGCACACTTAGAGCAGTGGTGTGATAAGTAGGTAGCGTGATTAAGTGATGGAAGACACCAGCTTCACGTGAGGCGTCACGCTGGAAGTTCTTGGCAGCTTCGTCAGCAGCTTGATCAAGCTCAGTACCATCATAGTCGCTGCTCATTAAGTCATCTTTGTTGTACTTAGAGATGTCTTTGCCTTCTTCTTCCCACTTAGCGATGATTTGCTTACGGAAGTTCAGCGTCCAGTTGAACGATGGGCTGTTGTTATAAACGAGCTTCGCTTTTGGCTGTTGCTCTTTGATACGATCTACCATCATTTTGATGTGTGCTACGTCTGGAGTCGGCGTCTCGATCCATAGTAGGTCAGCACCGTTTTCTAGAGCGGTTACACAGTCAAGCACAACGCGGTCGATGTTAGTGTCTTCGCGGAAGCTATATAAGCCGTTTGGCATACGTACTGGACGTACTAGTTTGCCGTTATGCTTAAGTAGGCTATCGTTCTCATTTGCGTCTTCAATGCTTATTTCTTCCATTTCTAGGAAGTCGATGTATTTAGAAGCAAGATCGCCTGGCTCTTCTGATACTGGAATCTTTTGAGTAAGTGATGCGCCTTCACTATCAGTACGGGCAACGATAACGCCGTCTTCAACGCCGAGCTCTAAGAAAGCGTAACGAATAGCGTTAAGCTTAGCGATATAGTCTTCATGCGGTACAGTGACTTTACCCGCTTGGTGACCACACTGCTTAGCGTCAGATACTTGGTTTTCGACCTGAATAGCACAAGCACCGGCTTCGATCATTTGCTTAGTTAGCAAGTAAGTCGCTTCTTCGTTACCGAAACCGGCATCGATATCAGCGATGATTGGCACAACGTGTGATTCGAAGTTTTCAATTTTCTCTAAGATAGCTTTAGTGTCTTGACCTGCTTCTTCAGCAGCGTTTAGCTCACGGAAGTAATCGTTCAATACTTTAGCGTCGGCTTGACGTAAGAACGTGTAGATCTCTTCGATAAGCTTAGGTACTGACGTTTTTTCGTGCATTGATTGGTCAGGTAGAGGACCGAACTCAGAGCGTAGAGCAGCGACCATCCAGCCAGATAGGTAGATATAAGTCTTTGAAGTGGTACCGAAGTATTTTTTCTTCGCGTACATCGTTTGCTGTGCAACAAAACCGTGCCAAGCGCCTAAAGACTGAGTATACTGAGACGTATCATTGTCGTAATCTGCCATATCTTGACGCATGATTTTAGCGGTGTACTTTGCGATATCTAAACCAGTTTTGAAACGGTTTTGAATCATCATACGGGCTGCATCAGTTTCGCTGATATTTTGCCAGTTGCCGTGCTTTTGCTTTAATTCACGTACTAAATCGATAGCTGACTTATAGGTTGTTGACATTTACTGTCTCCTTGGTGGGGTGGAAAAAACGAGGTAAAATAAGAGCTTATCGCAAGTAATATCATACCGGACTATAGTTGCGATTGAATTACGACTACTTTGATACTGATTGATTAATTACTACTAAATGCCTGTCTTGTTGGCCTATAAATGACTTAATAATAAAGCCGGCATTGGTCTTCTTAAAATATGAGGACTATTACCCTAAACAAACCTGCTTCAAAATACAAGGTATTTGATTTAAATTATTGACAAAAAAAGAGTCAATCAATCATCAACAAGTAGCGATAAGGCGATAGCGCAGAAGCTACTTGTTATCCATCAGAGATGTTACAATATTCGCCAGTAACACGGCTTAGAGCGGGCTTGCGAGTTAAGCGTTGAGTCTTACTATAGTCAGTTTAGTGTAATTTATCTAATTTATGATAGTTATCTTTGGTATTTACTATAAGTATAGTATAATAAAATCAGTAAGTTATAAATAAATATATTGAGCTAGCTCGGTCACTAAATGATTTTTAGATAAGCATTGGGTACATTGTAGTTTTTAGGTCGTTTGAGAACAGTAAAGCCGTCTATCGTCAGTATTTAAAATCGTCAGTATTTAAAAATAGTAATTATGCAGCTATGAACGCTAAGTGACATTTATTATAAAGCGAAGAGAAACACATATGAATTTGCAGCGGGTTGATTTAAATTTATTGGTACATTTAGATGTATTGCTTCGAGAAAAGAATGTCACACGCGCCGCTGAGCAATTGGGTATCACTCAGCCTGCTATGAGTAACATCTTGCGTCGCCTGCGTAAGCTATTCAATGATCCGCTATTGGTGCGCTCTTCTGAGGGCATGACACCGACTGAGCGCGCGCTTGAGCTGCAGCCGCGTATTCGTGAGATACTCGCTGATTTGACACAAGTGCTTGAGCCGCGTACTGAGTTTCGTCCTTATAGCACCTCCCGTGTTTTTCGGATTATGACCTCCGACTATGCAGAGGCGACTTTGGTTCCTAAACTGGTTAAGGCTCTGCGCTCTGAGGCGCCCAATGTTATTTTGGACTTTTTAACCCCATCAGATGTGTCTTATCGTGATATGGAGCAAGGGCGAGTCGATCTGGCGATTAACCGCTTTAATGAGATACCGCAAAGCTTTCACCAAGTACTAGTATGGCGCGATACTTTTAGCTGCCTACTATCTGCCGATAGCCCTTATGTCAATCGCTTCAATCTTAAAAACTACCTCAAAGGTCAGCATGTTTGGGTATCCAAGACAGGTATGGGTGTTGGGTTTGGGGTCAATCCAGAAAAATCGGGCGGCCTTGGCTCCATTGATCAAGCCTTGCAGCGCTTAGGACAAAAACGTCAGATAAGCGTCTTTACTCGTCATTATCAGATGCCAGCGATGCTCGCTGCTAATAAGGACTTGATTGCGACACTGCCAACGCGAGTTGCACGCATGCAAGCGACCAATGATAGTATTGTCATGAAAGAGCCCCCTTTTTTCATTCCTGAATTTGAGCTGACGATGGCATGGTCACCACTACTGCAGCATCACCCAGCGCATCGCTGGTTGCGACAACTGATTATGCATGTCGCTCGGCAAGTCGTGGCAGACGAAGAGGATCAACAGCAAGATATTCCAGTGATTACTCAGTTGTTCTAATGAGATAAGCTGTTTTATTACCTAATAGCCATCTGCCGTTACAGTACTATGGAAGTGCTATTAAAGTGCTTTCAAGGCCAATTCACATATTGGTCTTTTTTATGCGTATCATTGCATTACAGACGAATTATGCTACTGATTAGCCCGCTGATAGTTTAGGTCTACTTAATAGACTTTATTAAGCAGGCCTTTATATTTCAGTCACATTGTTAACATCAAAATCACACTTCATTATATCTTGTAAAATTACGCTGCCAATTATTTGTTATTATAAAATCATCAATTAGATAAGGTTTGAGGGTTTGACTTCTATAGTCTTAATTTTGAAAAAGACTTAACTAAGAAGTAGCTTTTTAGACCATCTTATAATCCATTAACGTTCATTGGCTGATATAGAGTTTTTAGCTAAGAATATTTCTAGACCGCGACAACAAAATAAGGATAGTGAATCATGGCAGATATTACTACTGTGAACCCAACAACGGGCGAAGATATTAAAGAATATAACTATATGACTAATGATGAGGTCAACAAAATCGTTGATGCCTCACATGAAGCTTTTCTCGAATGGCGTAAAAAGAGTCACGAAGAGCGTGCTAAAGTCATTAGGTCTATTGGCGATACGCTAGTGAAGTATAAGGAAGAGTTGTCAAAACTAATGACTGAAGAGCGTGGTAAGCTTTATGACCAAAGTTTGAGTGAAGTAGATCTATGTAAAGCAATTTGTGACTATACTGCCGAAAAAGGGGTCACTGCATTAGCTGACGATGAGCGCGATATCGAAAATATGAAAAAAGGCATTGTCACTTATCAGCCCATTGGTGTTATCTACGGTATGCAGCCATGGAACTTTCCAGCATACCAAGTCTTTCGCTATGCCATTGCTAATTTGATGGCCGGTAACAGTGTTTTATTAAAGCATGCTGCCAATGTGACAGGCTCTGGATTATTAATAGAAAAAATCTTCCATGAGTCCGATCTACCAAATGATCTATTCCGTACGATCTTGATCGATCATGATCAATCAGAAAAGCTTATCGGTAATGATAAAGTGCGCGGTGTTACGCTCACTGGTAGTGATGGCGCAGGTAAGATCGTTGGTCAACAAGCGGCTAAAGTCCTTAAAAAAGTCGTACTAGAGCTTGGCTCGAATGATGCCTTTATTGTACTCGAAGATGCTGATTTGGACCTTGCTGTAGAGACTTGTACGCAAGCGCGTTTAATCAATAATGGTGAAACATGTGTTGCAGCGAAGCGTTTTATCGTTGTTGATAGCTTATATGATGAGTTCCGCGATCGTATTGTTGAGAAGTTCTCGAATAGCAAAGCTGATGATCCTATGGATGACAGCTCTGATATCGGTCCATTAGCACGTAAAGACTTGCAAGAGAAGTTACACGAGCAAGTTGAAGAAAGTGTTAAAAAAGGCGCGACGATTTCAGTTGGCGGTAAATTGCCTGAAGGTAAAGGTAACTTTTATCCCGCTACGATTTTGGAAAATGTCTCCGAGGGACAACCAGCCTATGATGATGAGTTATTTGGCCCAGTAGCCTCATTGATTCGAGCAAAAGATCAAGATGATGCCATGCGCATTGCTAATGATAGCCGTTATGGTTTAGGCGGCGCTATCTTCTCTAAAGACGAAGATAAAGCCATCCGTTTAGCAAGAGAGCAGTTTGATACGGGTATGGTCTATATCAATGGCTACGGTCTGGCAAATCCAGCACTACCGTTCGGCGGCGTAAAAAACTCAGGTCATGGCCGTGAACATGGTGGCTTTGGTATTAAAGAGTTTGTAAATATCAAAGGTTTGCATGTTCATAGTAACTAAGAGCACAGACAAATTTTATAGCTAAAATAGCTTAGCGCTAGATAAAATGAAGCCCAGTCATTCATATATAGAGTGACTGGGCTTTTTTATGTGTCATTATTTCTAAGTGAGAGATCTTAAGATAGAGCTTGTATTTATTGGTCGATGTGCAATGTTAACGGTAGCGCTGGCAAGTAATTAGCATCATCTGATGAATCGGTATTGAGTGTTAATACGCCTTTAGCCAACAGCAAAATCGTCCAAGGCAGCAGTTGATGTTCAAGCTTTTGTACTCGTACTTGTAAGCTATCAGCCGTGTCCTTCAAATTGACTTCCAGTAGCGCTTGAGTCAACACAGCACCCGCATCAAGCTCAGCTGTGACCACATGGATACTACAGCCATGATGACGCTCGCCTGCCTGAATCACTCTTTGATGAGTATCGAGTCCTTTATAGGCAGGAAGCAATGAGGGATGTAAGTTAATCATTGGCGCGATAGCATGATGAATAAAATTGCTACTCAGCACCCGCATAAAGCCAGCTAATACAATCAAGTCAGGTTGCCAGTCTTGTAGCTGCGCAGAAGCATGCGTCTCAAAAGTCTTAATCCCCATGCGTTTGCCACTTGCCACATGGGACAATACCACGACTGGGATATCGGCATCTGTTGCACGCGTGATTGCATAAGCATCCTCGCGATTGCTGATAACGCCAACTATCTCTATCGGTAGCTCGCCTGCCTGCATAGCATCTATTAAGACTTGTAAGTTGCTACCACTACCTGAGACGAGTACGGCTACTCGTAATGGCTCACTGATGGATGAGGCGCGGCTTTTTAACGAAGTGCTAGACATTAACGATAGACCACAGCGTCAGCTTCGCGGCTGACCATTTCGCCGATTTGCCAAGCTTGTTCACCATTGTCGTTTAAGATCTCAATAGCTTTATCAGCCTGCTGTTCTGGCACCACGATGACAAAACCAACGCCACAGTTAAAGGTACGATACATCTCAGCCTGACTAATATTGCCCTCAGTTTGTAGCCAGTTAAACAGCTCTGAGAATTGCCAGCTAGTAGTATCGATACTAGCAGCAAGATGATCTGGTAATACACGTGGTAAATTATCAGTCAGACCACCGCCGGTGATATGTGACATTGCGTGCAGCGCTGAGCTACCAAGCGTGTCTTGCAGCGCTTTGATCGCTTTGACATAGATACGAGTCGGCGCCATCAGCGCATCTGCGATAGGCTGGTCATCAAGGGTCTCATCGCTAGTAGTGACATCAACACCGCTGACTTCGATGACTTTACGCACTAGCGAGTAGCCATTGGAATGAGCGCCACTTGAGGCTAGGGCAATGAGCACATCGCCCTCGCTGACGTTTTTGCCGGTGATGACTTCTGCCTCTTCTACAACGCCGACACAGAAGCCTGCGAGATCATAATCTTCGTCTTGATACATACCTGGCATCTCAGCAGTCTCGCCACCGATAAGAGCACAGTTAGCAAGCTTACAGCCCTCGCCAATGCCGCTGACGACTGTAGCTGCGGTATCTACATCGAGCTTGCCGGTTGCGTAATAGTCCAAGAAGAATAACGGCTCAGCCCCGCATACGAGTAGATCGTTTACGCACATAGCGACTAGATCAATACCAATCGTATCGTGACGATCAAGCTGTAGTGCCAGCTTGAGCTTAGTGCCGACGCCGTCGGTACCTGAGACGAGTAGTGGTGAAGTGTAGCCAGTAGGGATACGGCATAGGGCACCAAAACCACCAAGCCCGCCAACTACTTCAGGACGGGTAGTGGCTTTTGCCACGGACTTGATACGTTGGACTAACGCATCACCAGCATCGATATCAACGCCAGCATCTTTGTAGCTTAAAGAAGGCTTGTCACTCATAGTCATCTCACAATTGGGGTATGGAACTAAATAAGATAAAATAATTTTTGTGTGCGCATTATACCCAATAATAGCTCATCCTCGCAAAGCAACTTGCTAATATTGTCTATAAAAGCCTTATATTTCTTATAAAACAGCAATAAGTGCTGAAGGAGTGGTTGATACAAAAATCTCACCGCTTTTTATGATTACTTTGCGATAATGTCAGTCTTACTCTTTAGAAGTTACTAAAAAAACTCTCATCATTAGACTGCTTAGTTTTTATCGCTTATAAGCGCATTAACCATCCCTTATTTATAGGATCATTAATAATGACATCCCAGCCTATAGATCCTTTTTTTCGACGTCTATTTATCGTCGTCATTATTATTATAGCCTTGTTTTTATTAAAGCTGATGCTGCCTGTCATCATTCCTTTTTTTGTCGCCTTTGTGCTGGCCTATTTATTTAACCCGTTAGTAAAGCGGCTGAGCAAATACGTTAAACGCTGGATTGCAATTATCGTCGTCTATACCACAATTACGGTAGGTATGGCGCTATTATTGTGGTGGTTGATACCGACGTTGTGGTACCAATTACAAGCAGCTTGGGAGTATCTGCCGAGGATTTTGGGTTGGTATAATGATGTGGTTCGCGACTGGTTTGTGAGCAATACCAACATACTACTGCCGGCATTGCAGATCGAAGGCTTTTCTGAGACCTTGGTCAGTTATATGCAGACGCATTACAACATCTCTGATGCGAGCACATGGATGAGTCAAATTCTTTCTTCGGGGATGAGGTTTGTCAATAATGCCGGCTTAATTGTGTTGGTACCTATTTTGACGTTCTACTTTTTATTCAATTGGGATCAACGTATTCATAACTGGAAGATGGCCATACCGGCAGGGTATAGCAAAAAAGTGATTACTATTGCCGAAGAGTGTGATCGCGCTTTAATGGAGTTTATTAAAGGGCAGCTTTTGGTTATGGTGTTACTAGGCGCTATTTATGCTGTACAGCTGCAGCTGATCGGTTTGGAGTTGGGACTCACTATTGGTATGGTCGCTGGTATCGCAAGCTTCGTACCCTATTTAGGTTTTGGTTTGGGCTTTATTGCTGCCATTATCGCGGGACTATTTCAGTTTGGCTTTGATTGGTTCTATCTGTCGTTGATTGTGGGAGCCTTTTTGGTCGGTCAAGCCGCTGAAGGTTATGTGCTGCAGCCGCTACTACTAGGGGACAAAATCGGTCTATCGCCGCTATGGGTCATCTTTGCGGTGTTGGCAGGGGCAAGCCTATTAGGCTTCGTTGGTATGCTTATTGCGCTACCCGTATCAGCGGTAATCAATGTGCTATTTAGGCATCTCTATGCTTATTATCGCTCGACTGACTTTTATAAAGGCCGCGTTCAGTTGGATCTATTCAAAAAAGAATGATCTTATTTGAGAACATATCCTTCTTTGCTATGGCTAAAAAGAGTAAAGCACTTGTCAGTCATTTTAGAAGTATGGTATATATAGGCGCAGTGTTTATAACACAATTTTAGAAGATATGGTTTCTCAATACCGTTTTACCGTGTTATCCAAACTAAGTTGACGATCTATGGCGCAAGCACAGCTAAGTCTCAATCTGGACATAAAGCATGATGCGAGTCTCAGCGACTTTTCAGGTCCCGGTTGGATGTCTATCATCGATGCAGTGCGGCAGCTTCATGTCGGCCTGATAGGTCAGTTGTACCTATTTGGCAGCCCTGCTACTGGCAAGTCCCATTTATTATCTGCTATCTGCGAGTCGTTTATCGATATCGATAAATCAGCCATTTGCCTTTCGCTCAATGAGCTAGTCAATACCGATGTCAATGTCCTCTCTTCGCTAGAGAACTTTGATGTTATCGCTATTGATGATTTGGATGTTCTAGAGCATAGTACTCAGTGGCAAGAGGCTTTGTTTCATCTGATCAATCGCAGCCGAGAGGGCCAACGTCAGCTATTATTTGCTGCTAACAAATCTGCAAGCACGCTGCCATTTCAACTGACCGATCTACTCACTAGGTTGTCTCAGGCGCCAAGCTTCAAGGTCCCTGATGGCCATGAGTTGGTCGATCGTCAAGCGCTGCTAGAATCTATCTTGCGCCGGCGCGGTTGGCAGTTTGATGAGCGTATTTTGACTCATTTGCTCACAGAAGGTCCGCATCGTATTGGCGCGATGATGGAAGTGCTCAATTACATACAGCCTATGTTTTCAAACTTAGGCCGCAGTAATATCTCAAAAGCAGTCATCAGCGATGCCCTGCGTACGATCGATGAGCAGACCTTAGCCGCTGAGCTGGCGGATATCAGTCAAGAAACCCAAGTCGATAGTCAAGCGGCGATTGATGACAATCAGACGATGCCACTCGACTTTTAACCTTATACTCATATTTTTATTGCACAAAACAGTTCATTGCACACAGTATTGTATTTTACAAAATAATTTTACTATCGATAGGATATCTTATGACACTCTCAGCCTCTTTATACAAAAAACTATCCGTCGGTACGTTACTGATGGCCGCAAGCTCAGTATCTATGCTAACGCATGCCGACGTGACGCTGCTCGTGGATGACAATATCAAGGTTACCGCGATTAATGGGCAAGAGATTTCTCAAAGTATCTTTCAGCCATTGACCAAAAGCTTCACGCTACAGCCGGGTAAGCATGCGATAACAGCCAAATACGATCGTCTGTATAATCTTCCTCGTGATGAGCATGACTATCTGCGTTCAGGTAACGTCAGTGTTGTCGCTGAAATGGCGGACAATCAGACCTATCGTTTGGTTATGCCAAACCAGCCAGAGGATTACAAAGCTGCTAAAGAGTATGCAAAACAGCCAACGCTTGCTGTGCAGCAAAACAATACCATTATCGCCAGTCAACAAAGCGTAGCTGGCAACAGTGGCGGAATTTTCTCTGGGTTGAGTAAAGCGATTGGCGGCGTATTTGGCGGTGGCGAAGATGCGCAGATGCAAAACCAACGCGCTATCGCTGCTATTGACCAGCCATCACCTGCACCGGCAGTTCAGCCGCAACCGACAAGGGCGACTACAGGAACTACGCCAGCCACGAGTACTTATAGCGTAGCACCCGCTACAAAAGCGGCATCAGTGCAAAGCACCAATACTCTAGATAGCTTTATGCAGCTTTGGTTACAAGCAACGCCAAACGAGCGCGCAAAAATACGCCAATGGGTACAAGAATAGGCGATTATAATCAGTAAGCTACTGTAGATAGCAATCATTGTGCCAAAATTTAGATATAAAAAAAGCACCTAATTCTATAGGTGCTTTTTTGTGCATAACTGATTACTAAACACGACTTATGTAATGCTATTTGCCTAAAAATGCGTTATACATCCATACTAGCTTCTCTTGCTGCTGCACATACTCATCAAGCAAGTCAGCAGTACCTTGGTCTTCCGCTTCTTCCGCTAGAGCTGATACTTGACGCTGCTCTTCGATAAGCGTCTGTAAACCTGTAACTACACCTTTGACGCAGCTATTACCATCATGGACGTTTTTGTCTTCTTTGATGCTAGTATGCTGAGCAAAGTCGCTATAAGCATGTAGTGGCGTTTTACCTAGAGTTAGAATGCGCTCGGCAATCTCATCGATCTCTACTTGCAAGTTAGTGTACAGCTCTTCAAACTGCTCATGCAATGAAAAGAAGTGCTCGCCTTTAACGTTCCAGTGATAGCCGCGTACGTTGATATAAAACATATGATAGCTCGATAGTAAGCTGTTAAGCTTTTCAACGACAGCGCTCATATCTGCTCTTTCTAGGCCAATCTGATTAGTAGTGTTATCTTGATTACTCATAATATTATCCTTTTAATGTGAGTGTTAATTTATAAAACTGTATTTAAAGTACGATTAAAAATATTGGTGATTATTTTTTACATTTTAATCAAAATTATTTTATCTTATTAAGCAGACAGTAGCAAAACCCGTCTGCTAGCTCCCGCCTCTTTAATGACTGCTATCATAGCAAAGGTAGGTGGTTAGGTTAATTGAATTAAATAAACCAATATGATGAGTTTTATAAAACATAAAAAAGTGATAACTACTAACAGCTTTAACTAGTGCAGCTAATGCGCTAAGCAGGAGGCTGTAAGCTCTCGGGGTTTAGACCGCGAATAGGAACGACTTCTTGTAGATGTTGACGTACCGTATCGATAGGGAATTTTTGCGTAGTTAAGCGCTTAGGTATAATTTGACTGCCTTGCTGACCTTTCATCTCAAACATCATAAAGATATAGTCATCAGTCTCATCCCAGCTCTTGACCGCGCTCCAAGGTATCACTGCTTGCTGAGTTGCGCCGGCACGCATTTGCATACCGCGCATTTGCGGGTTTTGCATCAGATCAGGCTGATTGGCAGGCATCGCCATCACTAGGCCATGCTTTTGTACGCCAAGCTTGATTTGGCGCATCTCATCAGGCATCTCTTGCCCCGACACTTGTTTTTCAAACTCTTTTTTGACGTACCATTTAAAGCCAAGGGTCCGAACCAACAAATAGATGACTACGGATACTAGCATTAGCCAAAAAATAATCGTTGAGTAGCCCGTCAAAAAGACCAGTCCAGCGATGGCTAGGAGGACGACTATCCCTATGATGATCCACTCTTTCATTTTTAGACTTTTTAGACCAAAAGAGGGGCTTGCATTAGTAAATAGCTCGTATTGGGCTTGCTGAAATTCAGCTTCCGTCAAGTTGAGGGCGATAGGTTGCAGCGTATAGGGATACAGGGCCATAAAAGGTTCTCAGATACTCAGATAAAAAGTGTTAGACGACTTTGGCACACTATAATGGGCTAAAGAAGGATATCGGTAGGTGCTTATCTTACCGAAAAGCGCCTATAAAAGAAATAGATTCGCCTATCTATCGTTATCTGTCGCAAAACTATGCGAAAACGTGGTCAAATCCGCTGTGTCTTGGTATCATAGCAATCATTTAGTTTTACTCATCTAACTTATAGCGCGACAGGCAATTCTTATGATAGACCCCAAACTTTTACGCGGTGACTTAACTGATTTACAGCAGCAATTGACCACGCGTGGTTATCCGCTAGATATAGAATTTTGGCAAACGATTGAGTCAGAGCGTAAGTCTTTGCAGGTCAAAACAGAAGAGCTGCAGTCTCGCCGCAATGCGGGAGCCAAACAAGTCGGCGCGCTCAAAAAGGCCGGTGAAGATGCAAGCTCGCTACTTGCTGAGATGCAAAGCGTCAGTGGTGAGATTAAGGCCGCCGAAGACGAGCTACGTAGTCTGCAAGAGCGCATCAATCAGGCGGCGCTACAAATCCCTAATCTTCCAGCTAGCGATGTGCCAGTAGGCGAGTCAGAGGACAATAACGTAGAAGTACGCCGCTGGGGTAGCCCGCGTGAGTTTGATTTTGAAATACAGGATCATACCCATATCGGTGAGACACTAGGGATGCTTGATTTTGAAGCTGCTGCGAAGCTAACAGGTAGCCGCTTTAATGTGCTAAAAGGCCAATTGGCGCAGCTGCATCGCGCGTTGATTCAGTTTATGCTGAACACTCATACTATTAAGTACGGCTATCTTGAGACTTATGTACCTTATATTGTCAATTCTGAGAGCCTAAAAGGCACAGGTCAGTTGCCTAAGTTTGAAGATGATCTGTTTAAATTGACCAACCATACTAATAACGACGGCACCGACTTTTACTTGATTCCGACTGCTGAGGTGCCAATGACTAATCTAGTACGCGGTGAGCGTTTGGATGTTAAAGAGCTGCCGCTTAAGTTCACCGCGCACACGCCGTGCTTTCGTAGTGAAGCCGGCTCGCACGGGCGCGACACACGTGGCCTGATCCGTCAGCATCAGTTTGAAAAGGTTGAGATGGTCAATATCGCCACCTCCGAGCAATCAGATGAGCTGCTAGAGGCGATGACGGGGCAAGCAGAATATATCTTGCAGCAGCTCAATTTGCCGTACCGTACTGTTATGCTATGTACCGGCGATATGGGCTTTGCCGCGCAAAAGACTTATGACATCGAAGTGTGGCTACCGAGCCAAGATACCTACCGTGAAATCTCCAGCTGCTCAAACTGCGGCGACTTCCAAGCACGCCGTATGGGCACGCGGGTTAAAGATGGTAAGCAAACCAGTCTGGCACATACCCTAAATGGCTCAGGTCTAGCAGTAGGGCGTACTTTGCTCGCGGTAATGGAAAATCATCAAAACGCTGATGGCAGCATTACGATTCCTGAAGTATTGCGTCCATTTATGGGCGGTGCTGAGACTATTGCAGTATAAGTAGCGCTTTATCCTATCTGTCGATTCTGCCTATTTATGTATCTACATGTCTGTCATTTAATAAAACCAATAGGAGTGATTGCGAAACGCAAACGCTCCTGTCAGCGCATTTTTAGCTAGGATTATCGCAAATATGTTAATATTGCCCCTGACTTAAATATCTTGTTATTTATCTAATTATCGAGCGCGCGCAGTTATTACGCTCTAATCTTATTACTCAATCGCTTTTCCTTTTGTCTTCTTGACTTATCATCCGAATATTAGGACCTGCTATGCCTACCCCAATTAATGAACGTAAACTTGCTAATGCTATCCGTGTGCTCTCGTTTGACGCGGTACAAAAAGCCAACTCAGGCCACCCCGGCGCGCCGATGGGTATGGCCGATATCGCTGAAGTGTTATGGCGCAAGTTTTTGAAGCATAACCCTGCTGATCCTAACTGGCATAACCGTGACCGCTTTGTATTATCAAACGGTCATGGCTCGATGCTGATTTATTCATTATTGCATCTTTCAGGGTATGACGTCAGCGTTGACGATCTAAAAGGCTTTCGCCAGCTGCATTCAAAGACGCCAGGTCACCCAGAGCTGGGTTATACCCCTGGTGTGGAAACGACGACAGGTCCACTAGGCCAAGGTATCGCTAATGCGGTAGGTTTTGCTATCGCCGAAAAAACGCTTGCCGCGCAGTTCAACCGTGACGGTCATGAAGTTATCGACCATCATACTTATGCGTTCTTAGGCGATGGCTGCTTAATGGAAGGCATTAGCCATGAAGTCTGCTCGCTTGCAGGAACGTTAGAGCTGGGTAAACTAGTATTCTTCTATGATGATAATGGCATCTCTATCGATGGCGACGTCGAAGGCTGGTTCACCGATGATACACAAATGCGCTTTGAGAGCTACGGCTGGCAGGTGATCAAAGTCGATGGTCATGATACCGACGCCATTACTCAAGCGACCGAGCAAGCGATCAATGAGACGACTCGTCCAAGCTTAATCATCTGCAAAACCACTATTGGTGCAGGTAGCCCAAACAAGCAAGGCAAAGCTTCTAGCCACGGCGCGCCGCTTGGTGATGATGAAATCGCGTTAACTCGTGATGAGCTGGCATGGAAACACGCGCCATTTGAGTTAGATGATGAGATCTATGAAGCATGGGATGGTAAGGCCAAAGGCGATGTCATGCAAAAGAACTGGAACGCGACCTTTGAAGGCTATAAAAAAGCCTATCCAGAGCTTGCAGAAGAGCTGATGCGCCGTCTAAATGGCGAGCTACCAAGCGAATTTGAGGCTCAAGCAAAACACTATATCCAGCAAACTCAAGAAGCAGGCGGTGACGTCGCCAGTCGTAAAGCCAGTCAAAACGCGATCAATGCGCTACAGCCTTTGCTGCCTGAAATCATGGGTGGTTCAGCGGATCTGGCTGGCTCAAACTTAACCCTTTTTAAAGACGCCAAGGGTATCGAAACCGACGCTGACGGTAACTATATTTACTACGGCGTACGTGAGTTCGGTATGACCGCGATTGCTAATGGTATCGCGCTACATGGCGGCTTTATCCCTTATGTTGCGACCTTCTTGATGTTTATGGAATACGCGCGTAATGCAGTGCGTATGGGCGCGTTGATGAAGCAGCGTGTCATTCATGTCTATACGCATGACTCTATCGGTCTGGGTGAAGATGGTCCAACTCATCAGCCTGTTGAGCAATTGACGAGTCTGCGTACTACGCCAAACTTGCGCACATGGCGTCCGTGTGATGCGACTGAATCTGCAAGTGCTTGGGTAGAAGCAATCAAGTCTGAAAACAACCCATCAGCGCTTATCTTTAGCCGTCAAGGCTTGCCGCATCAAGCGCGTGATACAAGCCAAGTCGCTAATATTGCTAAAGGTGGTTATGTACTAGCGAAAGAGCAAGGCGAGCTGCAAGCCATTATCATCGCTACCGGTTCAGAAGTCGGCCTTGCGATGCAAGCATACAAGACACTTAGCGAAAACAGTGTAGGCGTGCGCGTGGTCTCTATGCCGTGTGCTGAGATCTTTATGGAGCAAGATGCCAGCTACCGTGATTCAGTACTACCTGCTGCTATCCGTGCCCGTGTCGCAGTCGAAGCGGCGCATGTCGACTACTGGTATAAGTTCGTTGGCCTTGATGGCAAAGTTATCGGCATGACGACTTATGGCGAATCAGCACCTGCTAGCGACTTGTACAAAGAGTTTGGTATTACAAGCGAGGCGGTGGTTGAAGCGGTAAATAGTTTGATCTGATTTGTAGGCTGGGGCTTTAGCCCAGTACTTAGCTATGGTTTATAGTTGAGTTAATGGCACTATTGAGCAGAGCTACCAGACAATTCTGGTGGCTCTTTTTTTGTTTTAAAAATTAAGATATAGAAGCAATTCTAAATATTTGTTACTATTAAACATAAGTCAGTAAATAATATCTAACTAAATTTGAATACATTCAGTATTATAAAAAAAAGGGAACACATGAGCCGTTTATCCGATGATTCTTTAGAGTTTGCTAAAAAACACATTGAAAGCTATTACGATTCTGACTTTTTTCCTAAGAATAGAGAATATGATGCTATCTGGCACTCATGGGAAGACGTGAAAAAAGAATTGTCTTCAACTAACGTAACTAAATTACCAGCTGCTAGCGCAATCACTGCTACATCTGTAAAACCTAAAGGAGGATTTAGAATTGTCCAGCAGTTAGATGCAGTAAGTACAATTGTATATACAGCTCTAGCATATGAAGTAGCTGATTCAATAGAAAGAAACAGAGTTCCAATAGAGTTAAATGTAGCGTGTTCTTATAGAATTGATTTAAATAACGGAAGTTTTTTCGCAGATGGTAATGGATTTAATAACTATGTTAACAAATCAAAAGAATTAGCCGATGCTTATAAATATGTACTTTATACAGATATTACAGATTTTTATAATCAGATTTATCTACATAGACTAAACAATGCTATAGAATTTTCCAATTCAAGCTTAAGTAACGAATCTAATGACATAGAGGCTTTCTTATCTAAACTAAACGGTAAGAACTCTCAAGGTATTCCAGTTGGTCCGGCAGCTAGTATAATTATGGCTGAAGCTATCTTGATGGACATCGATGACTATATAATTAATGAGGGCCTAAGTCATACGAGATATGTAGATGATTTTAGAATAGACCTCTTGCAAAAGTCATAATTTAAGCTCGGAATTAATGATACCAGCAAACAGCTTCATTCTAAGATCATAGCG
>NZ_JBEOPC010000035.1:0-33954 GCF_040309765.1 Psychrobacter sp. TB20-MNA-CIBAN-0197 | reverse complement strand
CCGGTAGGCTCTCTAACAGTGAGCCCTGATGGCAGCTACACCTTCACGCCAGATGGCGACTTTACCGGTGACGTTCCAGAGATTAGCTATGACGTTGTTGATGGTAGTGGCAACGTCCTTGACGATTCTGTCTTAGACCTCACTGTTCTTCCAGGGCCAGTTACCATTGAGATTGACGCTACCAAAGACCGCGCTATTGAGCGTCCAAGCAATGATGACACCTTAGAGTTCAGCATCAGCCAAAATGTGGCCAGTGACCAAGATACCGTTGTTAACGTGCGCCTAGATGCAGCAAACAGTCCTGATATCACCGCCGGTGACATTGCGCGTTTGCAGTACACCAAAGCCGATGGCAGCGTGGTTGATACTACTGATCAGGGTGAGATCAGCGCCTTCTTAGCCACTGGCGACGACGTCTTAATCGCTGCGGGCAGTAAAGAGAGCCTCATCACTATCAGCGTTGCTGATGACAGCGTTTATGAGCAAACTGAAGACTTAGGTCTGATCATCTCCAATGCTGTTAACCCTAATGGCGTCACTATTACCACCGCTACTGATAGCGGGGTGATTGAGGATGAAGCGGCACAAGATGGCACCCCACAAGAAGGCGACCGTCCGACCGTTGGCATTACTGCGAGCAAAGATACTGCCATAGAAGGGGTGGACAACACCTTAGAGTACACCGTTGCACAGGATAACCTAAGCAACCTTGCCACTACAGTCACTGTCAAAGTGGCGACGGGCAGCAGCGAGGTTGAAGCGGCGGACATTGCTTCTATTGGCTACATTGATGCCACAGGCAGTCCTGTGACCATTACCGACAGCGCCGCCATCCAAGCGTTACTAAATGGCACCACCACCTTGCAAGTCAAAGTACCTGCAGGTAGCACAGCTGCGCCTAAAATTACGGTTATCGTCAAAGATGATGACATCTATGAGGACAGCGAGCAGCTGAGCTTTGTTATCGACAGTGCTGATAATGCCGATATCGACAGCACCGTCGCCACTGGCACCATTTATGATGAATCTGATGATCCAAATGATCCAGGTGCCAATACTGAAGGTGACAAACCGACTGTCACTGTAGGCGATGCCACAGCGACCGAGGGTGACACCTTAGTGCATCAAGTGACGGTGAATGGCGACACAACGCAGGCGGACGTCACTTATGACTTTAGTCTCACAGATGGCAGCACTGATCCTGCCACAGCGGGTAGTGACTACACCAATGCCCCCGTATTTAGTAATGGCGTCATCAACAATGGTGATGGCACTATTACCGTCCCTGCGGGTGTCACTGACTTTACCGTCACTTATCCAACCTTAACTGACAACATTCTTGAGAACGATGAGACCACCACGATTACCATTGGTAATGACAGTGGCACGGGTACGATTATCGACAACGATACCGCACCGACACTAACCGTAAATGACAACAGCGTTACCGAAGCGACTGGTAATACTGTTTCAAATAGCTTTGATATTACCGATCCACAGAGCGTTACAGCGTTAACCGTCAACGGTCAAGATGTCACTCTAGCAACCTCTGGCAATCCTATTACTATCAGCGGCAATGCGGGCACGCTAGTCATTACTAACTATGACTCACAAACAGGTACTCTTATTTATGAGTACACCGAAAATGGTAATGCAGAAGATCATAGCGCTGGTGCGGTATTTGATCAGTTTGACGTGGTATTAACCAACACCATTGGCGATACCATCAATGACACCTTAGATATTGAAATCATCGACACCGCACCGACAGCTAATGATGACAAAAACAGTGTTACTGAAAATATAGATGTAGATCAGGCATCTGGCAAAATTACCGCAACTGGCAACGTAATGACGGGTACTGCTCCTGATCAAGCTGACGATTTAGGTGCAGATGCAACTACGGTAACGGCAGTGGAATTTGGTAGTGTCTCAGGTAGCATTGGTAGCAGCATTCAAGGTAATTTTGGTGAATTAACTCTAGAAGCTGATGGCAGTTATACTTATGACGTTGATAACAGCGCTGTAGAGTTTTTAGCAGTGGGTGAGACGCGAGACGAGACCTTCAACTACACCATAACCGACGCTGATGGTAGTACTGATACTGCCAAGCTCACTATCACCATCACAGGAACTAATGATCAACCAACCATCACTGCTGACAGTAATGGCAATATTGCAAATATATCTTTCGTCGAGCAAACAGATGACTCAGTGATTACTCAAAGTGGCATTATTGCTTTTAGTGATATTGATGTCAGTGATACGCTGACACTGGGTTATATTAAAGGTGAAAATCAATATACCTTTGGTCAGGGTAATACAGCCTTGACTGATCTAACTGTTCCGCAAAAAACTGCGCTAGAAAGTATGTTCTCAATAACTCAAGCGACCAATAATAATGGAGTTTGGGAGATTGAAGCAAAAGATACTGATATTGACTTCCTCCCCGAAGGCGAAACCATCACCATTCGCTACGCGGTACAAGTGAATGATAATAAAGGAGTGGATACTGCTGCTAACGGTAACGAGATCAGCAGCAGTGAAATCCGTTACGTTGAAGTCACTATCACTGGTACAAATGATGAGGATATTGCGCTTGCCGATAACAGTATTACTATCGATGAAAACGGCACCACAACTTCGGGCAGCGTGCTAGCCACTATCTTTGATGAGTTTGATACTGATGATCCAGATGTTGGTGAGCAATTGACCGTAGAAAGTTTCCAGATTGGTACTGGCTCACCTATTACTGTAGATCCTGATAACTCAAACAACTTAGCTAACGATGTCATAATAGATGGTAATAAGGTCGGTGAAATTACCTTTAACAGTGATGGCACTTATGAGTATGTTGCGACTAGCGATTACAGTGGTACGCTACCAGTTATCACCGCGAACGTTTCAAACGGTGTTACTGGTGCTACTCGTGAAGAAACAAGTCAAGAATTGACTATCACTGTTAACCCAGTATCTGATGCGCCAATACTTGCTGCCAATAAAACCGTAATAACTCAAGAGGATACCACTGTTGCTTTAGGCCTTGTATCACCTATTGTGAGAGACAGAACAGACCTTGACGCTCTTAGTACCAGCAATGACACCCCCGAACGTATTGGGTTAGTAAACTTAAGCGGTTTCCGTGCTGGTACGGTACTAGATTATGATGGTGGGACAATTAATATCACTACCAATAGCCAAACGGTTAGAATTAGACTCAGTGATGTAGATACTGTTAATAATCCACCAAACTTTAACGCTTCAACTACTATCACCATGACTAAGGCTCAGTTTGAGTCAATGACCCTCACGCCACCTAGAGATGACGCCACCAATATGAACGTTAGAATGTCGGTGACAGAATATGAGGTGAATAATGCTGGTGATAGAATAAGTGTCGATAGTACTGGTGCCGTTGTCACTACCGGTGGTACACCAATAGCAGGGGCAACTTCTAACACTACCATTACCGTCAATGTCCAAGCGGTTACTGATACCAGTGATAATAACCAAAGCGGTGATGACGCAAGTCAGTTTGGTTATGTAGGTAGTACTGGTGTTAATGGTAACACTTATACAGTCAGTGCTAATGAAGGTGACTATATTACCTTACCGATCGCCACTACTTTTGGTGACTTAGTAGGGAGTGCTGCTAATGGTAGTAGAGAAACTTATGGCTTTGTGATTAATAACTTACTTCCTGGCTCTACCGTTGAGTTTACTCCAGCAGGGAGCACTACGGCGACTGAATATCTTGTTGGTCCTAGCGGTACTGTGCTGATCGGAGTGCCAGCTCTTGCTAATGATGGTTCCCCCACCAAAACAACAATTGCAGTTAATAGTAGCTCACAGCCACAAATTAAAATTAAGTCCTCAGAATATAACTCCTTAGATATGGATGACATTGAGGTATCTTTATATACTCAAGACCACGATGCTGACTCGACACCTAAAGATAAATCAGTCGAACTAATCAACACAGTTAAAGTCGACCTAACCGTCACGCCAGTTGCTGGTCAGGTCGCTATTACCTCTAGTGCTATTAGCACGCCTGAAGATACGGCAGTTAAACTCAGTGAATTTGGTTTCAAGGTACTTGATAACAAGTCAGGTGTGAACGACGCTAACCCAGAGACTATCACTAAGATAGAGTTTAGCCTCCCAGAAGGTTGGACTTATACCGATGCTAACAGCACTACGACAGGTGCAGTAGGTGGGACGACTATCAGTATAGATACGTCCAGCGCGACCAATCTAAATACATTCTTAGATACATTGACTGTTAAGCCACCTGCGCATTCCTCAAAAGATACAAGCCTTATCTTTAAGGTCACAAGTACAGATATTGATGATGATGGTGGTAATAGTGTCACTAAGACGACTACGTTGCCTGCTAAAAAGGTAACCGTCACACCCGTTGCCGAAAAAGTAGGTGAGGATACCGATGGTGATGGTACACCTGATCTGACTATTAATGACAGTCATAAATACAGCGCCAGTGCGAAAGAAGACGAAGCCTTTAATCTTTTCGCTGATCCTGATGGTTCATTTAACTTAATAGATGATTGGAGCAACCAAGACACTTCCGAAGATACCTTCGCCCATATGACCTTTGGTAATAAGAACGGTAGTGACTTTACCTCAGTTGAGGGGGCGGTATTTACTTATAATGATGGCAATGGTTTAGTTAGCCTGACTGACAACGGCAATGGTGTCGACATTCCGATGGAGTACCTAGATACCGTCACCGTAACCCCACCGCAAGACTATAGTGGCTTTAACCTTGCTAGCGGTGCCGAGACAGCAGTCAAGGTCGAGGCAAAAACTGTCGATGTTGACGAAGATGGTGGCGCAGCAGATACAGCCACCAGTGGCGAAAGTTACTTAACATTTGAATTTGATGTAAAAGGCGTAGCCGACCCAACCACCTTAGCTGTTGATCCTGCCGAAGGTTTTGAAGATCAAGCCATTATTGGTGGTAACAATCGTGATGGTTCAATACCAGCAACGATTGATCCTGCTCTTGGTATCCCGCTCGATATCCGCCCAAGCTCGCGTGATAATGACGGCTCTGAGACTTATGATGTCACTATATCGGATATACCAGCAGGTGTGCAGCTGTATCAAGATAATAACAGTACAGTAACACTGCTAGATACCAGCAGTGGTTCAGTCACTATAGCTGATTATACCAAAATAGTAGATAACTTATACTTTGTCCCTGCTGAGAACTTTAGCGGTACGGTAAATCTAAAAGTACAGGCAGTGAGTAAAGAAGATGGTACTACGGGCACACCAAGTCCTATGCTTAACCTACCTGTCAAAGTCATTGGCAAGGCAGACTTAATAGCCAATGACGACTTAGCAACCGACACAGTTACCATCGATAGTGTGGATTACACACATAACTACATCACTGACGAGGCAACGCTAGACAGTACAGGCAACCATCAGATTGCTTTATCCAGCGTATTTGCTAGTGTTGCGGATATCGAGGCATATGATGGTGACAGCCCAGCTGCTGAGCAAGTTATTTATCGGGTTGAGGACTTGCCTGCTGGCTTTAACTTAATCGGTGCAGAGGTTACTTTCTTAGGTGGCGGTGGTACTGATCGAGTATGGTCAGTGACGCTTGAGGCCTTGCAAAACGGTACAGCGCAGCTGCAGACACCAGATAACTTTGCAGGTGAAATCAACTTCAATATTACTGGTACCACTACAGAGAAGGTATCTGGTGATAGTGTCACCCACAATCAGCAAAACGTCTCTATTCTAGTAACACCCGATGCTGCTGATAGCACGATAAGCAATCCTCAAGTCGTTGCCACTGAAGATTTGTGGGCGACTATTGACTTTGAATCAGCCTTTACAACCACAGATCAAGGCGGTTTAACTGAAGGTCAAGAAGTGCTTGAGAGTATCACGCTATCAGCAACTGATCTAATGGCTAAAGACGTCATATTACGTGTTGACGGTACTGAAGTGGACTTAACAACTAACCCACCACCAACTTTGACATTTACGCCCGATCAGACAATCGAGATTATGTACGATGACGATAAACGTCATAGCGATGATGATGTCAGCATAGACTTTGACTACACTTATACTGACACCGCTAAATTGATTGATAATTCAGAGATTAAGGAGTCCACTTCAGGTAGTGCTACTGTTAATGTGACCTTCCAAGCGGTTACTGATCAGCCGAGTATGATTTTGAATGTAAACGATGGCACTATTGATAACAGCGGTAATGACAATACGGCGTCTGTCACCGTATCTATATCTTCAGCTGATCAAGATGGCTCAGAGAGCTTTACTCGTCTAGAAGTGACTGATGTCCCTGATGGTCTCAATGTGCAAGGCGGTATCTTATCAAATGGCGTCTGGTACGTTGATGTCCCTAACGATCCAGCTATTACCGACACTGCAGCGACTTATGAGCTAGTGCTTGAGCGTAATGATAGTACGGTTAATATACCAGAAGGCAGTTTCAATATTACAGTGACGGGTGTCACTCAAGATATCAATGGTCAAGGCACTGATGGTAGTGAGCGCAAAGTAGCCGAAACCTTTGATATTACATCAAACAGATCGAGTGGCGGTGAGGATCCTACCCAGCCTAACTTGATAGATAGCTTTACTAGCAAGGCAGTCATACCTTCGCAGGTAGAAGATATCAGCTTTACTCTTGGTGATATATTGGACGCTACCTTGAACCCAGCTACCGCTAATACAGTTAGTGCTTATACTTTTTCCTTGACTGATCTGCCAGTCGGCACTGAGGTATCTACTGATAATCCAGCTATAAGCGTGCAGCAGATTGGCGGTAAATGGATCATCAGTGTGGATGATGCAAGTAGCCTCAGTCCAGAAGATGCTCTTGATGCAGTGACAGTGACTCCGCCGAAAGATTTTAGTACCAACGTGACGGGTGGCAGTCAGGATCTTACCTTTAATACCAACTTTACTGCGTTAGATAAAGATGGTGGCGAGGAACGAGTGCAGGTTGACGACGTCAAGGTTGAGATCAAGCCAGTTACGGATCCGATAGACAATGATGGTAAAACCACTATAGTCGATACGGATGAGGACACCAAAGTAGAAATTGAGATCGACTTAACCAACACGGCTGACGGTAATAATGTTGAGATTATTAATGATAAGCTGTATCTGCAGCTAGATGAGTCTGGTTTAACGACTGATAATGGCACTAGCGGAAAACTAACGGATGATAATGGTAACGACTTGACGCTTGTAACATTGGCAGATGGTGACGTTGCTGATATTCCAGCTGGTGATTATTATATCGTAGATGTAGGCACGCCTATTTTTTATGAGCCTGCCGAAAATGAAGATGGCACGGCAACAGTTGATGTCTATGCCGCTCATAAAGAGAGTCATAATATCAGCGGACATGACAGTGGTACAAAGACTTATAAGCACAGTTATGACGTCACAGTCGAGTCGCAGCCAGACAATCTAAGTATTACTGATAAGAGTGATCAATCAACAACCACTGCTAGCGGTAATGAAGATACTATGATTGCTATCGACTATAAGATTGCGACTATCGATAAAGACAATACTGATGCCGCTACTGCCATCACCTTAGACAATATCCCTAATGGTTATCTGGTCTACTATACTGATGCTAATGGCAATCCCGTCTTGGCAAGTAACAATGGTAATTCTGGTGGTAATAACTCATGGTCTATTGATGTCTCCAAACTGGGTGATACTAATACTGGCGAAACGTCAAATATATTCATCATGCCACCGGAAAACGTCAGTGGTATCGTGTCTGGTATCGAGATGAAAGTGGTCAATGACAGCGGGATGATCAGTGATCCGCTAGAGATTGATCTTGAGGTCAAACCAGTCGCTGATGGGGTAGCTGCTAATCCTTCTACTATTCTTGGTAGTCAGGGTAAGTGGACCACGCTGAATCTAAACGCAACTATGCAAGATACGGATGGTAGTGAGACCGTTAATATAGTTGTCACTGATGATGGTACGAGCTTAACCGATGATGTCTTACGCTTTAGAGTGAAGAGTACAGGTGAAATGTTGACTGCCGTGTGGGATGATGTCGCTAACAGCTATACCATAACGGGGATTACTCCTGAGCAAATCAATGACCTGCAAATTCAGTCATCCATACCGTTAAAAGGCGATCTGGACTTTGCGCTTAGTACGACCGATAAAGCTACAGGTATGGCTGATAGTGTATCAACTGAAGTGACCGAAAAGGTGTCTGTAGATATTGTCTTTACCAAAACCTTTGTAGGTACAGCGGAGAACGATATCCTTGATGCTTCGGGACAGCCTGTCGCTGTGAATTATACAGGCGGCGCAGGTAATGACATCTTAACGGCTGGTAGTGGCAATGACTTCCTTGATGGTGGTACAGGTGCTAATACGCTGATAGGCGGTGCAGGTAACGATAAAATCGTATTCTCTGCAAACAACCTATTGATGGATGGTGGTGACGGCATCGACACCTTGTTAGTAGATACTAGTATTGACTTTAGTGGCTTTGATAGTAGCGTGATTGATAATATGGAAGTGATTGATATGACAGGTAATGGTTCACAGTCATTGACTAACCTTACTACCAGTGATGTCATTGAGATGACCGATAGTAACAATGAGCTGTTTATCAATGGCGACAATGCTGATAGTGTCTCTTTAACAGCGGATTTTGAAAAACAGCAAACGTCTGATGAGACCGGATATGCTCAGTATCAGAGCACTATAGATCCATCGGTGACTCTATATGTCGATACTGATATTACCGTGATATAATTGCTATCTTTTCTAGATAATGTTGATGTAAACAAAAAAGCCATACTTGTGATGGCTTTTTTGTTACCTATCTAGTTGTTCGCTGATTCATCTAGTGAGGTGATAGGCGTGATGGGATAGTCGGGCGTCATCATCTCATCAGCGGGGCTGGCAAGTGTAGGCGGCTCTATAGGCTGGTTGGCTTGTTGCGCATCGATTTGCTGTTGATTGCGTTGCTTGACCTCATTGATCAGCTTGGAGAGTTGTTCGCTGTCTTTGTCAATATCTGCATTTAGCTGCTGAGTTTCTTTGGTTTGCTGCAGTCGATACCCAGACAGATTTTGTTGCTCACCATTGACAGCTCTGTTATTGATAGTCGTCACTGAAAGATCATCATTGTCCTCGCTATCCTTGCTCAAAGAGGCTCTGCGGCTTGTCTCTATAACAGACGGCTCTTGTGACGAAGGGGGTTTTTGGGGTGGTGTATGCTCTTGCGGTTTATGGTTTTGGGTCGCAGTATTGTTGTTCGATACGGGGGCTGCTGATGCGGTAGGTTCTGTATTTGCGCTCACTTTAGCGGTAAAAACCTCTGTATCATCAACTGTGACCTGATCAACCGCTATTTGATCAATTGTGATTTTAGTGTCTTCTGCTATCATAGGTTTGCTGGTAATAGGCTGGTTTTTATTTATTAAGGCTTGCGATTCAGACGTTTTTTTGTGGTCGAATACGGTAAAGTAGACAACGATTGCTAGCAAAACATGCAGTAATAGAGCCAATACGATGGTTAGGATTGGCTGATCTTTTGGTTTGCTCGTTGGCGTAGGCGCTGAAGGGTGAGGCATAGGGTAATCCATATGTTGACGCTGAGGGCTCAAAACTTTTTAATAAACGCTTCAATACGTCTTTAATCATTGATAATCATCACGATGAACTTTGTTATTATCTAAAAAACAATAGCAGCAAAGAAGCCATAATATCATGTTGCACTTTTATTTTTATCCCGATCAGTCCCAAGCAATGATCAAAAAGCCAATGTTTAAAAGGTGCTTTATCATAAAAAAACTACGTCATAGCTTATCACCTTTGGTATCGACAACCGCAATAGGTATGTTACTGATGACGCTATCAAGTGCGGCATTTGCCAATGCTGATACGCATATTAATACATTGATTGACCAAGCGATTGAAACCCATCCTCTCGTTGGTTCGGCACGTGCTGAGCAGCAGGCGACGACAGAGAGTATCCGTGCTGCCAAGCTCAACTTGCTACCAGCACCGACATTGTCATCAGGCTATGATCGTGACGATGGCATGGTCTCTCGGTTTCAGCTACGGCAGTCATTATGGACGGGTGGCAAGCTTACTGCCAACGTCAATCAAGCACTTTTTGATGATAAAGCAGCCACAGAGTATATTTACGAGCAACAGAATCAAGTCGCTAAAACCACCATTGAGGCATGGCAAAGCTATATCACTGCTGTGTCTAAGCAGCAAGTCTATTATGATAATCTGCAACTGTTGATAGAGTTTGAGGAAATGATGCAGCGCCGAGTCAATCAAGGTGTATCGGCGCGTATCGAGATGGATTTAGTAACCAATCGCATCTTACAAGAGCAAAACTCGTATCAAGCAGCAGTAGAGCAGCAGCGTATTGCCATCGCTCGATTAGAGCAAATCACTGGTCGTAAGCTGTCAGCAGCTGATCTGCCAGTGCCGAATATCGGTGAGCTTGTCAGCTATGCCAAAGGCTACTCTCAAACCTTTGAAAAAATGGCATTCGATCAGGCCAGCTTTTATAATCCTACTGTGGTAAAAGGGCATTATCAAGTCGAAGCGGCTAAGCAAGAAGTTAAGTCATTGCAGGCGGCGCGTTATCCGACTTTTTATGCACAGTACGAATACGACTATTATCATGATGAAAATAGAAACAACAATCAGAATAATAGTGAAGGTGAGTTTTCGGTAGGCTTAAGCTACGATCCAGGAGCGGGTCTATCTAATTTGGCACTAGCCCGAGCATCAGCCTCACGAGTAAACAGCCTTTCACAGTCAAAAGAAGCGTCAAGACGACAAGTGCTTGAGACTATCCAAACCCAATATCAGCAGTTTGCTAGTGCTAAGGATCAAGAGCGCTCTTTGATCGCAGCAGTCGCAGGCGCACAGATTGTGGTGAGCTCTTATCGCCGCCAGTTTATTGCTGGACGCAAGTCTTGGCTTGAGGTGCTCAATGCGGTGCGCGAGCATTCTCAATATCAGGCGCAGTTGGTTGAGACACGAACGTCTATTATTGCAGCGTATTATAAACTGCAAGTTGATTTTGGCATGATGCCATGGCAGAAGTTTGATCAAAGTCGTCAGCCAGACCCGCTGTTCCGCCCACTAGATCCCGTCAAAAACTGGTTTATTCGTCAAGAGGCTGCTAGGCAGGTGCCCGATCAGGCAGTTATTGAGCCGATCGTGATGAAAGAGGCGAGTAGTGACAACAAAGATAATACAGGTCTCGTCACTTATCCACTTAATGACCCTAACTATCCATAAATTTTCAGGATATATTTATCATGAGCACACCAGTTCCAGCTTCGAATGACGCTACATCTGACAGCGAGCTGATGGCAAATCCTACTTCGCAGTTATCGACGCCTGCCCCTGATGAGCAAGCGGCGCAATTGGCGGCAGCGTTACACACTTTGCTGACTCAGCAAGGCTATCCTATTGATAGTGTGCGCTTGCATGGAGTGCTGCATCAGCAGACAGAGCTTGTGACGCTGGCGAGTATTGTTAGGGTGCTGGAACAGTTGGGCATTGATCAGTTGCCAGAATCTTTACCAATACCCGATGCCGCATTTTTGCCATTGTTGGCTTTGCACCCTACGCAAGGATGGGGCGTGATTGAGCAGCAAACCCCGCAAGGGCTGTGGCAGTTTCGCCAGTCTGAGGGCAAGAGTGTGCATGCAAGCGAGGCTTTTAGCCAGTTATTGCGAATACGATTAGAGGGCGAGCCTAGTAAGCGTAAACGGTTAAGCTTTGATCAGATTCTAAAAAAAGACCTCAAAAACTACCGTGGCATTATTGTAGAGGCAGTTGTTGCCTCGTTTTTAATCAATATGTTGGCACTTGCCGTATCGCTGTTTTCGATGCAGGTCTATGATCGTGTGATTCCAACTCGTAGCGAATACACTTTGATTATTTTAGCGAGTGGGGTAGGTCTGGTCATCTTATTTGAAACTTTTATGAAGTTTGCCCGCTCCAAGATTATGGACAAAGTGGTGGTCAATCTCGACCAGTATTTATCACGTGAGGTTTTTCAGCGTCTATTAGGCGTGCGCATCGATCAGATGCCAGGGTCTGTGGGGTCTATGGCGGCGCAGCTGCGTGGATATGAGCAGGTTCGCAGTTTTTATACAGCAAGTACGTTGTTTGGCTTGGTCGATATACCGATGGCGATCATATTTGTGACCCTTATTATTATTATTGGTAATCCATTAGTCGCTTTAGTGCCTATTGTTGCCGCCGTGGTGGCGATTGTACTAGGTCTTAGTGCACGCAAAAAAATCGACAGTATCGCCGCTGTGGGCGCGCAAGCCTCTTATCGCAAGACAGGTATCTTAGTAGAGACGGTAGAAGGCGTTGAAACGATTAAGGCCGGATCAGGCAATTGGAAGTTTTTGTCACGCTGGCTTGATGTGATGAACATCACCACCAAAAATGATTTGGATATGAAGCATGCCAATGACAACCTAAGTTACTTGTCACAGATGATACAGCAGGTCAGCTATGTCGGTATTGTGATTGTGGGTTCTTTTGTAGTGATGTCAGGAGATATGACCATGGGTGGCTTGATCGCTTGCTCAATCTTAGGCGGTCGTATTTTAGCACCAGTAATGGGTATTCCTAATCTATTGGTACAGCACTCACATGCCAAAGCTGCCAAACTTAATATAGAGCAGTTATTCTCACTAGAGCAAGACAATCACGGTGTCAGTCACCCGTTATCGCCCAGTCATATCTCAGGGAGTTTTGACTTAGAAAAAGTGATATTCAACTACCAAAATAATGATCAGCCCGCTTTAGCTATCAGTAGGCTACAGATTAAAGCAGGCGAGCGTATTGCTGTTTTAGGACCTATTGGTTCTGGCAAATCAACCCTATTAAAAGTATTGTCTGGATTATATGCGCCCACACAGGGCAGGGTGTTGTTAGATGGGCTTGACATGCAGCAGATCAGTCGTGAGTCTTTGAGTGCGCAAGTGGGCTACCTACAACAGGATCATCGCCTTTTTGAGGGTACGCTACGAGAAAACCTATTGATCGGCTTACCAGCGCCTAGCGATGACGTTATGCATGATGCGTTGGTCAAGACGGGACTGATTAGACTGGTTGCCAGCCATTCTAGTGGTTTAGATCTGCCTATTAGTGAAGGAGGCAAGGGATTATCAGGAGGACAAAAGCAGTTGGTTGCTTTTACACGCTTAGTATTAACCAAGCCTTCGGTGGTATTGATGGACGAGCCAACCGCCTCTATGGATAATCGGCAGGAAGCACAGTGTATCGATGTGTTGCATAAGCATTTTGGAGAAGATCACACTTTAATCGTGGCCACTCACAAAATGCCACTGCTGCAATTGGTTGATCGCATCATCATTATGGACAATCAACAAATCGTGATGGATGGGCCAAAATCAAAAGTGCTGGCCCAATTACAAAGCAATGAAGAGCGAAAACCTGCTCATAAAACCGCAGTAAAGGTCAGCCAACCAAAAACTCGTGTTATCAGTAAAAAAACCTCAAGTATTGAAGTGAAAGCTGATGATCAGTCTGATAAAGATGATAATGTAGGGCAAGCCAATGAATAATTACCAACATAAGTCTCATGATCCTAAAGTTGGACGTACCCGTATCATTATTTGGGGCGCTCTATTCGGTATCATTGTATTAGTTATTTGGGCTTATTTTGCAAAAATAGATCAGGTGACTCGAGCCACAGCAACTGTTATCGCTAGTGCTCGTACACAAGACATTCAAGCGGTTGAGGGTGGCGTATTGACTGATATCTTAGTCAAAGAAGGTGAAGACGTCACTAAAGGGCAACTGGTTGTTACCTTAGAAGAAGAGCGGGCACAAGCGGCAGTCGCCAATGCAAGCTCTAAAATAGCAGCCCTAAAAGCCAAGCTAGCTCGACTTGAAGCTGAAATATATGAGCGACCATTAACGTTTCCAGATGATATTTTGCAGTATGATGAATATATAAACAATCAAACGCAACTGTACAATCGCCGCCGCCGTGCTATCGAGCAGGATGTTAGTTCTTTACGAAAAATGATGGTATTGGCAAATCAAGAGCTGAGTATGAACGAGCCTTTACTTGCTCATGGAGATGTCAGTCAGGCTGATGTAATTAAGCTCCGTCGGCAAGTGGCAGAAATCCAAGCGCAAATCACCAATAAGCGTAATAAATACTTCGAAGAAGCGCAGTCAGAAATGACCAAAGCACAAGAGGAGTTAGATACTGAGCTTGAGCAATTGCGTGATTTCTCACAAGTACTGGAAGAAAAAAACCTGTTTGCCCCCACAGATGGCAAAGTCAATAACATCCTTATCACTACTATCGGCGGCGTGGTCAAGCCAGGTGAGATCATCATGGAGATCCTGCCGACCAGTAGCGACTTGATTGTTGAGGCTAAGGTCAGTCCTGCAGATATTGCATATGTCAAAGAAGGGCAGGCGGCTACTGTCAAGCTGGATGCCTATGATTATTCTATATTTGGTGCTATGAATGGCAATGTGGTTTATATCAGTCCCGATACTCTGATGGAGCAAACACCCAATGGCGAAGAGCCTTATTACCGGGTACAGATCAAAATTACTGGTGCTGAGTTTGCTGAGCGTCGTGATGAGATTGTGATTAAGCCTGGAATGACTGCTTCGGTAGATATCAAAGCCCAAGAACGCTCAGTACTATCCTATCTGACCAAACCTATTACCAAAACCTTTTCTGAAGGCTTGGGCGAACGATAATAGGGTCATGATCTATTCGTAATTAACTTCTAAGCTATTTTATATCTTCAATATTTGCTGCAAGTATACAGTTATTATAAAAGTCTTTTAGAATAGCAGGTCTATCCAGTCTGGCTATATAACCTTAGAACTAGTTTTAATAAATAATAAAGCGCTTGAAACGTTTATTCCTGTCAGATTAAACTAATGTGTGCTAACATAGTAGCAATACTGTTAGTTAATGTTACCCACTTAAAACAAAACCTCTTCTGATTAGAAAAATCTTCCTAACTTGTAGGAAAGTTCAATAAGGATATATGATGTCACAAACAATTCAACTTGCCGTTCACAAAAACAATGTCAACTTGGTTAATCAAGTATTAAATAGCAATCAACCTACTAAAATAGCTGCTGAAGAAGGCATGAAAATTAGCCTAGTGGAAGCTAAAACAGGTCAACCAGCTAAAAAGCTAAAAGCTAAAAAAGTGGCTGATGATTTACTGATTGCAGATGAAAATGGTGAGACATTACTTACTATTGAGGATTATTATCTAACAAATAATATTGAGCTTGGCACAGTTGGTGATTCAGGTTTTGTTGAGTTTGATTATATAAGTGCTGAAACAGGCGTGACGACACAAGTAGCTTCAGAAACCTCCTATACAACGCTTGTATCGGAGATGCTAGGCGATGCTTCATTAATAGGCGGTATTAGTAATGGCGCCTTATTAGGTTCAATTGGCGCTGCCGCGTTAGGAATAGCAGCTATAAGCAGTGGTTCAAGTGATAGTTCATCAAAACCGCCTGCTAATAAATTACCAGTCTCAAAAGACTCAATCATTACAGCCACCGAAGACACCGTCGCGACTGGTCAGCTAGCGACCGCTACCGATGCGGATGGTGATGACTTAACCTATGCATTAAAAGACAATGCTGCCAATGGTACTGTCACTGTCAACGCAGATGGTAGCTATAGCTACACGCCAAACGCCGACTTCAATGGCGAAGACAGCTTCACTTATACCATTGATGACAGTCAGGGTGGCGTGATCACTCAAACCGCAACAATCACTATCGCTGCCGTAAATGATGCGCCAGTCTCAGAAGATAGTGTTATTGCTGCTACAGAAGACACCGTAGCTGAAGGTCAGTTAGCGACAGCCACTGATGTGGATGGTGACACCCTCACTTATGCTTTAGATGAAGAAACTACAAATGGCAGTGTTATTGTCAATGCCGATGGCAGCTACAGCTACACGCCAAATGCTAACTTCCATGGTGAAGATAGCTTTACCTATACTGTGACTGATGGTACAGAGACCATTACTAAAACGGCAACTATTACCGTCGCTTCAGTCAATGATCTACCGGTTTCAACAGATACTGCCATTGAAGCGACAGAAGACACTGTAGCTGAAGGTCAGCTAGAAGCTGCTACCGATGCGGATAGTGATGACTTAACCTATGCATTAAAAGACAATGCTGCCAATGGTACTGTCACTGTCAACGCAGATGGTAGCTATAGCTACACGCCAAACGCCGACTTCAATGGCGAAGACAGCTTCACTTATACCATTGATGACGGTCAGGGTGGCGTGATCACTCAAACCGCAACAATCACTATCGCTGCCGTAAATGATGCGCCAGTCTCAGAAGATAGTGTTATTGCTGCTACAGAAGACACCGTAGCTGAAGGTCAGTTAGCGACAGCCACTGATGTGGATGGTGACACCCTCACTTATGCTTTAGATGAAGAAACTACAAATGGCAGTGTTATTGTCAATGCCGATGGCAGCTACAGCTACACGCCAAATGCTAACTTCCATGGTGAAGATAGCTTTACCTATACTGTGACTGATGGTACAGAGACCATTACTAAAACGGCAACTATTACCGTCGCTTCAGTCAATGATCTACCGGTTTCAACAGATACTGCCATTGAAGCGACAGAAGACACTGTAGCTGAAGGTCAGCTAGAAGCTGCTACCGATGCGGATGGTGATGACTTAACCTATGCATTAAAAGACAATGCTGCCAATGGTACTGTCACTGTCAACGCAGATGGTAGCTATAGCTACACGCCAAACGCCGACTTCAATGGCGAAGACAGCTTCACTTATACCATTGATGACGGTCAGGGTGGCGTGATCACTCAAACCGCAACAATCACTATCGCTGCCGTAAATGATGCGCCAGTCTCAGAAGATAGTGTTATTGGTGTTGCGGAGAATATCATCGATACAGGTATGCTAGCTGAAGCCACTGATGTGGATGGTGACACCCTCACTTATGCTTTAGATGAAGAAACTACAAATGGCAGTGTTATTGTCAATGCCGATGGCAGCTACACCTACACACCAAACGCCGACTTCAATGGTGAAGACAGCTTCACTTATACCATTAATGACGGTCAGGGTGGCGTGATCACCCAAACTGCTACGATTACTGTCGATTCGCTTACTCAAGAATCTAATATTGAGTTGCAAGAAGTCTTTGAAACTAGCGTTGTCAGTGAGCAGCAGACGGTAGTAGAAAAGCAGGCATCCTCTTATATAAATGAAGTTATAGAGTTTGAAGTCACTGGTCAAAATGGGATGCCTCAGCTGGAGCTGACTAATGGTTCTAATATCATTCGAGGCAGCTATAACTATACGTTTCAAGGACCAGGGATGTCTTCTTCATCCAGCGGTTCAATTTCATCAGTAGGCTCGAATAACTATTTGATTGAGCTGAGCAAAAATACTTTGTCACCAGGTAAATATACTCTAGACTTGTATGTATATTCATCAGGATCATTAATTGATTTTAATGTTACTGAGTTTAAAGATGTTGAATATACTGAGTTTACTGGTTATCAAGACATTACAGGCAATATCTTTGCAGATGACAATGTCAACGTCCCTGACAACTATGATATTCAGATAGCTGGGCAGACGATTACAATCCAAGCAGGCAGTCCGTCAGCGGAATCATTGACAGTGAACACTGAGAATGGTCAGCTAACTGTAAAGCCAAATGGTGATTATACGTATCAATCTGACCGTACCGAACTTGGCTTGGATGAGTCAGAGCTTGCAGAAGATTTTTATATTAAAGTCATTGATTTAGATACTAAGCAAGCGAGTCACTATGGGATCAATATTACCTCAGATGCAACATCTCCAGAGCCTAGTGAGTTGACACTCCATAACTTTGAGAGTGATGGTATATCGCAGGATGATAGCTATAGCATCAGTGAAGACTCTATTAGTTTGAGTTCAGTAGATGATGAGACCGCTCTATATAGTAATGAAAATACTATTTCAGCCTTCAACGATATAGAAACTATGGATATAGGCTCTCTTACAGACTCAAAACTGACCGAGCTGCCTAGCATTGGTGACTTACTTGATGTAAATAATGATGAATTAGTGTTTGAAGGCGATGATACAGTGGATGCAAATATAGCTAATGAGACTGCTACTACGTCAGTATCTAGTGGAGCCTCTGAGCCATCAACAGCAGTGGACTTCACTATAGGTCAAGTGCAAACGCTCAATGATAATATGCAGGCGGAAGCGATGTTCCATATCATGTAGGTAGCACTCGGTTGTATACAGCAATCAATATTGAAAAAGCGGGCGATGATTATTCATCGCCCGCTTTTTTTGAGCATAGCTAAGGAGGACTGACAGGTAACGTTGCCCTAATGGACTTAAATAACAATTAGGGTATTACAAATATTTTTATCCGTCAGTCAAGCTTTTATGGTACCGCTACTTATTTATAGGGCTAGGCAATGAGCTATTGTTGAACAAGGTAAAGTTGACGAAGCGGATAACTGGGCGGAAGGTGGTGCTTATCGATAGGACTACATACACTAGTTGGCGCTATCGCGACAAGTAGTGTTGAGAGTGAATTAGCAAGTGGTACTACGGTGGTTTCTATTCCTGCAGGAGATCGTTATCTTGATGAGACAGGTATGAGCTACTTGTCACATATTATGAGTAACTTCTCATCAGTAATCAACATTATATGTACAAAGAACCTGAGTAGCGGCGAGTACTGCCATTTTCTTGTTTTACTTCTATGATCTCGGCTAGCGATACCAATATGAACCGTATTCACTGAGTTATTAGCTTGCTTCTTGATGTCTTGGTAGTCTTCATCTGATTTAGTGTTTTCTAGTACTATGTCGTTGCTAGTCATAAGCCAATGCTTTAAAGGTAGTAGTTCTTCAGCAATACGCATAAATCGCTGCAAACTCTCCTTTTCTTCTTGTAAGAATGATATATAGGTCCTACTATTAGAAATTCGCTGGCGGCATATCTTAATGAACCAAGCCCAGTCAGACTCAGACGTTTTTCTTAGCCGATGAGCGTGACTCAGTAAGAGTGATAGTAATCTTAAGTCACTTTGATGTTGAACGCTAAGCGGACTTAAAGCGGTGGTCACTGAGTCTATAGGTTTTGCAAAGCGTGGTTCACCGCGTTTGGTGGTGATAGTAATAACTTCATGTGCCCTTTCTAATAAAATATTGGCATCGTATATAGAAATGTTAGCTAGTTGTGCCGCTTTATTTAAGGGCGTTTCGTCATCAAATGCTTGTAGTAGCAGTTGTATCTGATTTATGCCATAACGACCAAACAGCTCATTATTGGCTGGCGTATTGGTACTCAAGAGAAATTGCTTAGCACGGCTTTCGATCGTAAATTTCGGTGACTTGCGTTTGCCTTCTATGATATTTTTAAATAACAGCTTACGTATACTAGGCATATTGATCATACCGTTATCATCAATGTCAGCATTATCACTGATCTGTCTTGGGCTAATTTTAGTAGATTTGGTAATGTTACACAGTGTTTGTTTGGGTAGTCCGATGTCAGCAACACTCAACGCATAAGTAGCCATCAGAGTAGCAAAGTGATTGTAATACTCAAAGCTCCGCTCAGGCGATAAGTGCCCCATAATACCTGATAGAGCGTACCAGCGATCTTGTCCATTGGTATGCTCCCCGAGTAGGCCTTCTTTTATACGCAATACGTCGCTTTCGTCATAATCGGTGAGTGCTTCTACGAGATCTGAATGGCCTACTAGCGCTAAAGATAGGTTGCTCACTGCCGTATGCCTAAACCCATGAAAAGTATGCTCTGCTACATTATCATCTACCGATATGTCTTTTAAGACTCGTTTGAGTAACTGCAACGGAACATGGTCATCAATAGGGCGCTGATCCGATGATAAGGTAAAGATAAATTTGTTTGAGTTGTCGCCAATATTACTCTGCACAAAATTAATAAAAAAATTCAGCTCATTAGGTTTGAGGAGAGCAAATAAGGGAACGCGGCGAATACTACTTTGAGTCTTAGTTGGACGGTAGCTATTGGGCCTTATTACCACTGATGGTACAGCTGTTTTTAAGCCTTCGATGTCATTATACTTAAGTCCCAACAGCTCTTTTTTGCGCATCCCAGTACGATAGACTAAGATAAATAAAAGCGCGAACATCTCCCGCTCCAATATATCTACGGAACCCAGTATCTGCGTAATAATGGCTTGGTACGCTTGCGGTGATATCAGCTCCGCACGTACACGTCGACCATTTTTCGACTGTTGGAAGTTCACGGAGGGTAGGTTGTATTTGCTCTTTGCAAAGTTGTGCATACTCTTCAATAAATTGGCAGAGTATCCAATGTCAGTATTGTTACGTACGACAGCTTTGTACTCTAAAATCTCTTCGTAAAGTTCCTCAAACTCTTCCTCTGACCAAATATCAAGCGGCTGCGCTGTGGTGAAATACAACCACTCATAGCCTATGGTTCTAATATATTTCAAAATAGACTCATTACTAAGCGATTTTGACTCTTTTCGATTGAGTAAACTTAGCACCCAATCTAATAAAATTTTTTCACTTAAGTCATCGTATTGTTCATAGCGTTTTTGTACTCTTTCGATAAGAGTAGGTGGCTTTTTGCTGGTTTTTTTCTTTTTCTGTTTTTTATCCATTTTGAAGTCTTTAGTCAGGTTCATAATTAAATCAGACTTTCTAACCTCTATCTTTTTGGTAGAACTACTACTAGATGTCTCGTTTTGATTAACAGAGTTTTTGCTGATAGACAGCGTCAAAATATGTTCTAGAACATACGGCTCCTCTTTGTACTGATATTTTTGGTTCAAGAACCGACCAAAGTCCTGCGTGCTCAGTCCAGCCGTGTTATGCATACCTCGCAGCACCCCAACTGAAGCATGATCAATATCAGCGCCCTCCAGCTCCTCCCAGTAGTAACTGGCGTAATATAAAAACCTTGAAAAGGGAAGTGGCTTAATACCCAAAGGCTTGATCACGTCAGACAAAGCCACAGCCAAGTATTGTTTTATCTTATCTTCTGACAGCTTGGCAATGATAGGTTCAAACTCTACTTGACTACTTTTTGTATGATAATGCATCAGCCAACACTGACTGACCATATCTACAACGATTTGCTTGGTGTTGTAAAGCTTGTCACTTTCTTCTTCGCGCTCATTACCAAAGCGCTTTTGTACAAAGCGCGGCGAGACCATTATCCTTTCTTTGATGAATGGCTGATACTCTTTGGTGAGCAATGAGATAAGCCACCCTTGAAGCATTTGTACCTCATTGATACCGCCATACACAATTCCTGAGAATATCAGCCAGCCTATAATCTGATCTTGGCTATAATCGGCTGTTTGCTCCCAATTATGCTCTACTGCGCGAATAATTTTGACCAGCGCCTTACCGTCTTTTAACCAAGCTGTATTTGTAATTAGTGGATTAATTTTAGTAGGTTGTGGCGCGATTATCTTGGGATAGTGATGCTCAGCAAGCATATGGTGCTTATTTTGATAATCAACGAACTTAACGACGACTTGCCAGACATGTTTGAGTGTTCTAGATGACTCGTAAGCTTTTGCAATTTTGTTTTCAATGATTGACTGAAACTCATCAAAACCCTCTTGAGACAATGGTTCCAATTGTCTATAAAGCTCTATCTGAAACTGGCTTAAAGATTGACTCCAAGATAGCCATGACAAATCAAAATAATCGCTAGAGCTTGGCGAAAATGAAAAGATGCGTTTATTGGGCCAAAGCGCTTGTTGGTAGTATTTATTGAAAGACTTTATGAATCCGATACTTCCAGGATGAATCCTTTTCAACGACTCCCATTCGGTTTGTAAGTCGGCGAGTAGCTGTATCTCACGTGTCCTTACCGTGTCACTGTCTTTGAGTATAGATGGGTAAGGCACGTAGCGCTTTTTCCTACCATCAAACTTTGCTAAGTCATCAATAATTTTTGGCAGCTGTATTTCATTTATTAGCATGGTCAACCTCTGTAATGCTTGTGCCAACATGATTTGAATTAAGGTAATGGTTGATTGTGATATCTGATAACCCAAGCTGTGCTGCGATCTTTTCAAACACGGACGCCACACGCTTAATATCTGCTTTACTACTTGATGAGAAACGTCCCAATACTTCTTGACGAGCTTTTTCATGACCAATAACTGTGTTAATCAGCGATAAGGAAACGCCGAGATTTTCAAGCTGCGTACGAACAAAGTGGCGTGTCCAATAGGGATTGGCGTCAATGATGTGTTTGGTCATATGATAAGCATCGCCACGCTTGATGTCTTTAAGAGTAGGGGAGTTAGCAGTAGGAGCTCGCTCATACAACAGCTTTAATAGTGCTTCATCATTACCTAAACGGATATTGTCAATGATAGCGCTGATGTCATGATGACCTTGGTGCTTTGCCTGATAATTAATCAAATACGCTCTATAGTCTGTTAGATGACGTATAAGTGTGGGGCATAGCGGAATGAGACGATCACTTTTGACCTTCTTAACAGGCTTGTCATTGATGAGCAGCCAACCCATATCAAGATCGATATCGTACATTCTGCCAAGACCGTTGTTTGGACGCACGCCGGTTAAAAGGCAAAAGACAAACCATACAAAAATACTGGTTCTATTAAAGTGCTCCTCATCGTTTGAACTTTGATCGGTCCAGTACTTTATCTCATTTACGATGTCGCAAACTGTTTCAACCTTCAGCGCAAACGCTGAGCCCACCGTATATTTATGCCAATGAGTGATATAAGTTAAGTCAAAATCACTGTTGCTATTAAATATACCCAGTGCTGATTTATAGTGAGCCATAAGTGCTTCGCTGGTGTGGCTACTATAGTACATCGCAGGAGCATGGGGCGCAGGCGTACGACAGATGATATCGGCGATGTGCGCATGGCAATTAGGTGTATAACGAGAGAGCACGACATGTAGTGCGGTCTCTATACGATTGACAGACAGGTACGGCAATCCAAGGCTACTACGCAAAGCGGCAAGATAAGCCGTAAAGTCTTTTTTTAAGGGAAACTCGCAAGCAAGTAAATCATCTATAAGCCATGATGGTAGTGGAACTTTGATGGTATCAGAAGTATTTTCATAATCCTTTTCGGGCAATGTTTGGCTCGTCGACCTTTTAGTAATACCTAAACTGTGTTCAATGTAGTATTTTTTACCTTTGATTTTGAAAATATTAGGATGACCGATATAGCCGGGTATTAGTAAGGATTTAACTGGCAATCCAGTAATCATAGATAACAGTAAAATACCCGCACAGGTTTTATCAGTCTCTGTTTCTGGCAAGCTGCTTGCATCTTGGTTGAGCGCAGCAAATAACGCTTGGTAGCCGGCAAGGGAGAGTAAGCGCGTGTTAGAGTTAAGCGCGAGATTGCGCTGAGACATGTAGTTCTGCTGTAGCGATAAATCTATAGTTTGGAGCGGTATAGAGTGTTTGATTAACGAGTTTGGATATTCGCCATAGCTGACATAGGGTGCTTCATAGTGATCAATACGCTCTTCAAAGCTGGTGGTTAACCCTTCATAGCTTTCAGTGTTAGCGTCTAAAAATGCAAGATCTATGGCGATAGCGCTGTGTTCTATATCATCATGTGTGTTACCCCATGCATCATTACTAGGCGTAGTATTCCAGTTGTGACTCGTTGCAGTAGAGTCTAAGGGTAATTTCGATGTGTTATCTGCTAAGTTGATAGCTATAATTTTAATATGTTTAGGCGGCTTCTTATACTTGGGTCTAGGCTTGCGTGACGTATGCGCATTTTGATAGGCGGTCGTTATTTTTTCTATTTGGCTCAGTTTATCTTTTGCCACTTTCTTTTCTTCGGCATGAGTAGCTTGCTGATCATTGAACAATTCATATGCACTTTTTTGCTGCTCTAATAGAACAGTGAAAATGGTGAGTATGCTTTCCACACTCATGGTCATTTGAGGTGAATCAGGTAGTTCACGCCAAATCCATGTTCGTCTAGAAGATCCTGAAAACTGCGCCTGTTTGAATTGCATCAGTATATTTTTGGTTTGCTGTTTTGGCCAGTGCTGCGTTAGCATCACACTGGTGTGCATTGCTATGGCTAGCCAAATTAACCGTTTCTGTAGGTAGTCATGCTGATGTTCATTGATAGAATGTTGCATGAGAATGAGCAATTGCATGATGAGTGGTTTTTTTGCTAATTCTGATCTACTAATAGTCATAGAAAGCTGAGGAACTGGCCTTCTTTGTAATACCTGTAATATTAATCTTATTAGATTTTGGGGATTATCATCTGGCTGTCTATAGCTATTGTGTACTGCTAAAGTGATCTCAGATATGGCAGTCGATACTGCTTCTGGATATATAAAATTCTGGTCATTATCAATTTTTTTAATGATTTCTGTTAATGTTGGCGTATCAAGCCATTCTAGCTCTTCATGAGCATTCTCAGTCATAAAACACCCTCAGAAGGTCGCTTGTAATAGGTTTGCTCACTTATATTTATAAGCCGACAAAATGTAGTAATAGCAAAAATATTTTTGCCAAATAATTTTTGGTTTATCTCTTGATCCAAGATCTGATTTAACTGCGAGTAAACAAGCCTGATATCTATTGTCTTGTTATATTGAGCAATGAGATTGATAAGCTCGTAAAAACTGATGTCAAAATTAAACTGATCTTTTGGGATATATCTCACAGACACTTTTTGTCCGAGTACATTAAAATCAACATCAGGACTTTTGATCAAGTGAAAAAGCTCAAAATTATTGACTAAAAACCATCTTTTGTCTTCTTTGATAAATAATGTGGTTTTAGTCCAAGCAGCGCTATGCTTAAGTTTAAAGGCTTCACTAATGAAGGGTCTGATATGACAGGTATAAAGATTATATAGTTCAAGAACGCCTTCAAATATGACCACAGGAGTTGTCTGCAGCTTGGCAACTGTTAATGATTTTGATGGATTCATAAACACTCCACTAAGATAATGATCTAATGTGGTCGATATGCTTCATTTATTGACCTCTACTCTTATCTTACTATTACTTGCGATCAATTAAATCCCACCTCGTCAACTAGACGACAATACGTGACGCATCATTTTACTTTTAGAGTTACTTATAGAAGAGCAATGATAATTTGCTCTGAAGCGCTTTAGAAATGAGCTAGAGTTAGCAAGCACGTGGATAGGGTAGACAGAGTGGAATTCTAGGACAACGGCTTACGGATCTTAGATAGAGATTTACCAGTGTGCTGCTTAAATATTAGGATCAAGAGCTTATATGACATGGATGCAGATTGATATCTGATCTTAGGACATAAAAAGAATTTTTTATTATTTCTCACCTCTTAAACCGCCTAACACTACTCACCACCACCCCAAACAGCTCAAGCGATCCTTTCACCACGATATCTGCATAATTTTCGTTATGGGCTCGCAAGATAATATGCTCACCGAGTATCAGCTGCTTGGCGGTAAAGCCGTCATCGACTAGTGCAATCACGATATCTTTATTCCTAGCGCTTAATGAGCGATCCACAATCAAGATATCATTAGGATAGATACCCATATCGATCATGCTATCGCCTTCGACTTCTACCAAGTAGGTTGTCGTTGGGCTATGAATAAGTAGTGTGTTTAGATCAATGCGGTTTTGCACATAGTCCGTCGCTGGACTTGGAAAGCCTGCTTTGACTCTATCGCTATAAAGCGAGAGCAATACCGTCTCACCTTCGTCAGTCAGCCTTCCTATTATCTTAACCGTCATTGAGTCCACCTTTGATTTAATCTACTTTGGGTATTTGGTTGATGTTTGTGGTATAGCACGGCGATAGCATGTCTCGGCTCATCTGCCATGCTTGCTTGTCTTTGATGCCTTCGCTTGCGATAAACACTGCTGCTTGCTGATTACTGTTCTGGCCATACCTTTTATTAAGCTGATCCATAACGGCAATAACCTCTGCGCTTTTTGAGGTACTTTGTTGGTTGGTTTGATTGTCGCTACTATCGTCTGCAAACAAGTCAGGCTGTACTTCATGGTGCTGGCAGATATCAAACAGCATGACGCCAGCCTTAGCATAGCGAACATCTTTTTTAAAGATCTGAGTCAGTATCTGCCGAGCAGCGGCTACCATCACTCTAGTATCAGCGGTTGGGGTTATAAACTGACATTGTCCGGATATGGAGGTATAACCCTCTGTCTGACTAAACGGGCTATTCTTAGCAAAGACGCTTAAGTAATGACAAACGCTGTCTTGTTTACGTAGTTTGCTTGCCGCTTTTGCCGCATGACTACAGACTGCTTGACTCAGCTCATCAGGGCAGCTAATGCGAGTGGAGAAAGAGCGAGAAGAGATAATCTGCTTTCTAGCTTCTACCGCCTCAATACCAAGACAGCTTTGACCGTTAAGCTCTAAGCAGGTGCGCTCGAGTACCACCCCGAAGTGCTGTCTTATTTTCGCAGGCTCACAGACGGCGAGCTGATAGACCGTATGAATACCCATCTTATTGAGTCTGACCTTATAGCGGCGACCCACGCCCCATACCTCACCAACATCGGTGATCTGCATGATGCGTCTTATCCATCTTAGGTTGTCTAGCACGCAAACGCCTTTGGTAGCTGGGTGTTTCTTGGCGGCATAATTGGCAAGCTTTGCCATGGTCTTAGTACTGCCCATACCCACACATACTGGAATGCCGGTGTACTGCTCAACGATGCTTTTGAGCTTACGTCCATAGCTATCAAGATCAGTCATTGCGGTAGGGTAATCGGCTAAGTATAAAAAGGCTTCATCTATAGAATAGACTTCAACGGTAGGACACAGCTTTTCAAGGGTGCTCATAACTCTGTGAGACATGTCAGCATATAAAGTGTAGTTTGAACTAAAGACAGTGACGTTGTTCTTCTCGCAGAAGTCTTTAACCTGAAAGTACGGCACACCCATCTTGATACCGAGCTGTTTTGCCTCACTGGAGCGAGCAACCACGCAGCCGTCATTGTTAGAGAGCACCACTACCGCTTTATCTCTTAAGTCAGGGCGAAAGAGCTTTTCACAGTTGGCATAGAAGCTATTGCAATCAACAAGCGCATACATGGCTGTCTCAGTAGGTGGATGGCATGAAAAAAAGCATAACCAATCACGAGTATTTACGTGATCAGAGATGCCTTTGATTGTAGAGATAGCGTGCTTGAAAATTCAAGAGCGAATAAAGGGTAGACGACGATGGTTGTCGTGAGGGTTTAAATTTAATGTGATCAGTATTTTGAATGTTTAGTTGATTGAAACAGATTATAAGTAAGAACTTCTTGGCCATATTAATTAAAGTTCAGTTGCGAATACACTAAACCTCATAATCTCTTACTATGACAGATAGCTTACAAACTCAGCTCAAAGGTAAGTATTATTTTCTAAGACACCTGTGCGGTGGATCTATTCTATTAGGTTGCGTTTGATGTCATAACTTCTGAAAATCTTATTTAAAAGATTTTCCTTGCAAACCTAAAATCGGCATGCAATTTTTTAACGCTGCTCATAAGCCACCTATGCGGTGGTGAATGAAATAGTTGTGGGATTTTTGGAGAGTGTACCTTTCTAAGCCACTTTTTGCATGACGCGGCAGTGCGAGAGGTAGTAGATATTGGCACGTTTGGAGTGCAAAATAGTCTTAAGATCAGAGGAGACAAAGCTATTATCGGTATAAGGATTGCTAGGTTTTGCCATAATAGCTCCGTCTATTGAAAGTATCATAGAATTTGAATACGGATTTACTTTAACGGAACTTTGTTCGTAAAACAATGAATAATATATTTAAAACGACAGTATATGTCGCTAGTTAATTGAATGCGAAACCAGATAACCTAAGTTATCTGGTAATTAATTACACTTATTAGTCTATCTACTTACAGTAATCTGACCACCTGAAAAGCTGATACACCCCTCACAAAACCAAGAGCGCAAACTTCTTGCATAAGGTATATCTGCTGGTACATCAAGCTGGTATGGACGACCACAGTACTCACAATGCACATCGTCTAGATAGGCCTGACACTTCGAGAGTGTCCTAAACAGTAAAGAGTAGCTTATACCGTAAGACTGACATAGGATCTCTACATGAGCGAGATAATTATCGGGCGAATTATAAGACCAGTACTCACGGCAAAAGTCTTTAACTGCCTCATTAAGCGTTGGGTCGAACACGAAACTTATACTCATAGTATTCTCCTTAGTAGCCATAGATGGTTTGTGGTAGAAGAGCATACAGCTCACTCTCTAACTGACAACACATCTCATCAAGAAGATAGTCATTATTGGCATCTAAACGCTTCTGTACCCACACGCGCATCGCCATGTGATTATTAAAACAAGACTTCACTCCTAAGAAGCGCGCTAAGCCAGATCCAGATGAAATACAAAGTTCGCGAATAAGCGTATTAGCAATCTCATTAGCATCTGCACTTATCGCACCATCTCGTTTAAACTCGGCAAACAATTCCTCGTAATTAATGACTTTCATTGTGATGTCCCCTTGTCAGTAGATGATTGAGCCATTTGACTACGATTAACTAATGCTTCAAATGCGCTCCCGTCTTGGCGGGTCATGTTCGGCACATAGCGACTATAGGTGTTGAATAGCATCTTAGTGGTAGAGTGTCCCATTTGACTGGCTATCCATTCAGGACTCTCGCCAGCTGCTAACCAAAGCGTGGCTGCAGTGTGACGAGTCTGATAGGCATTGCGCTTTTTGAGTCCTAAAACCTTAAGAGTAGGATGCCAGACCCGCTTATTCACGTTGTTGTAATCTAAAGGCTCACCGGTATGCGAACAAAATACATAGTCAGAGCGCTTGTAGGTGATAGCTTGCTGCCCTTTAAGCGCTTCATACACCCAAGGAGACATTTGGATGGCTCTATAAGACTCTTGAGTCTTAGGTGGTACAATTTTGCCCTTAACCAAGGCCTGCTTAATGACAATCTCGCGACGATTAAAATCGATATTTTCCCAAGTTAAGCCATCGATCTCACTAGTGCGCATACCTGTAAAGAATCTTACTAAGTAATAGTTACGATAGTCTTCCCTAACGCCGTTAATGAACGTCCAAACCTCCTCAAGCGTGAAAGGTTGAATATCAGTCTTAGGCTCCTTAAGGGATTTGATATCATAGTAAGGGTTTTCAAACTGGTAGCGTTTAGAGGCTTCTTTTAGTATCATACCTAAAGGTACCATTATCGAATTGATGCGTGCCGCTGACAGATGTTTGTTAGCTTTTCCGTAAGTCACTTTGGCGAGGGATGAACGGAAGGCTAATACATCTGTCTTTTTTATGATATGAATAGGCTTAGTGCCGAACTTAGGCAGTAAATACATATCAATAATTTCTTTAATCTTACGTTTGTAAGTATCACGCCATTCGATCTCTTTTTCAGAAAACCATAGCAGCGCAAATTCCTTAAATGAAAGGACGTCACTTTGAAGACAGTCCTTGCGATCACTTAACGCCATCATCTCATCGCATTTATCGCTTTTGGGGAAATACTTAGCATAACTAAATATGCCCAAGGTAATCTCTGCTTCCATTTTTTCAATCACTTTTTCAAGCTTCTTACGATTCGCTGGCGTGTCAATGAGGTTTGTCGTTTCCCTACAGCGTTTGTTCATATAGCGAAAGTCGACCACCAACTTGTTATATCTACTTCTAATACTAGCCATAATATTTCTCCTTATTGTAGAGCCATAGCGTTGATGCTACCGGTGACACCAGTACGCATATCTTTTTCGATCTCTTCCCAAACATATAAAATTTTGCGTCCACCAAACGGCCGGATGTAATGAATACCTTCGATAAGCACAGTATCTTTGAGCTCATTGCGAATAGTACGAGGGTTATACTTAATGAGCTCAGAAAGCTCTTGGGTAGTTAGGTAGGTATGTGACATAATATATTCCTTATATAAAGTTTAACCATAATGGTACTTTTAAATACCATAGTTGTAATTTACCATAAAATTATAACTATGCAAGTATTTTTTATAATTAAAATTGGAGTTTTTAAGATGATAGTTAACCATCTCCCAACTTTGTTAGCTGAAAGAAGGTTAAAAGTAGCGGATGCCGTACGAGCGACAGGAGTGAGCAAAACAACTTTGCACAAGATATACAATGATCAGTCGTCAAGAATTGATTTCGATACTATAGATAAACTTTGTGCCTATCTTGAAGTAGGGGTAGGAGATATTTTTGAATATGTAGAAGAAAAGAAAGTAGAAGTTATTGAAAAATAGAAGTCAATAATAGTTTTAGAGTAGAGGTCAAAAAGAAGCTTTTAATTTTAATGGTTTTTGTAGGCTAGTCACGGTTTGGTCACCATTTGGTCACCGTCGCTTTTTTGAGATATTTCGAGCTGATTGAATAGTTATGATTATAGTGTGATTTAATAATGGTTTTTCCGCTACAGCCCATATTTTACGGACAAAAAAAAGCCCCAATCAAAAAGATTGGGGCTTTCGAATCTGGTAGGCGTAATCGGATTCGAACCAACGACCTCTACCATGTCAAGGTAGCGCTCTAACCAACTGAGCTATACGCCTATTTAGGTTGAGCATTTTAGCAAGTTTTTCAGACTTTGCAAGTCTTTTATTAAGATTATTTTGCTAAAAAATATCTAATGGTTTTTAATTAACAATCTATAAGCTGTAGAGACAGCTCATAATCGAGCCTTTAGAAAAAATAAATAGATGCCAATCCATGATTAGCATCTTATTTTACGCTTAAAGAGTTAAAAGAAACAAGCTATTGGACGGTAGTCACATCAAGGGCTACCCGGCGATTAGGTTGCAGGCAATCGATCTCTTGTTGACGTGGTAGGCTGGCTGAGCACTCGACTATTGGTTGTGACTCACCAGCGCCAGTAGTTGAGATAGTGTTAGGGTTGACCCCTTGGTTTACTAAGTAATTTGCGATTGTTTGAGCGCGCTGTGAAGACAGTCTCATATTATAGGCTTCTGTACCCTTACGGTCTGTATGACCCGTAATGACAATGGTACTGGTTCCAGTTTGCTGATACTGACGTAGTGTCTTTGCCAACCTATCAAGCTCATACCTACCTTCTGGCAGAATGTCTTGAGCTGCTGATTTGTCGAACCTAAATAAAGTATCAGTGCTTAAATTGATACGCTCCGGAGCTGGTTGTATCGTCAAAGCAGGAGGCGAGGCGGTCGTCATCGGCTTAGGAGGGCAGTCAGCTGGCATCCAATAAAACTCTTGGCCTTGATAGTTTTTATCGAAAATGATCTTATACTGACAGGTTTTTACCGAGTTATCCGGCATATAAAACTTTAAGATATAATCCCATTCGCGTGCGTACTGACCTGCGCTAAAGTGTGGAGGACCAAGCAATTGATAAATGTTATCTTTATCGATACCGGGCCTTATCTTCGATAAGTTCTCATTATTAGGAAACTGCCCTTGGTATCGCCAAGCCGTATCAGGCTCTGGGAAGACGATGTTTTGCATATCAATGTGACCATCATCAGTAATGCCGCTACTGAGACTTTTCATACCTAGACATCCTGTCATTACCAATGTAGCTAAGCTTAGAGCACTGAAACTTGCAATTTTAGTTATATAGTGGGTTTTCATATGGCTTCCCCTTTATAGTTAATCAAATGATTAAGATGAGTCTTCACCTTGAATTAGTACAAGGTGAAGACGTCTACAGATAATAAATACGGCTCTTAGAAATGGAAGCCTGCGCCGATTGCGCCGCCAGCATTACCTTGAGTATCTGCTGTACCACTGATTTTCATAATCCAACGGCCGTCGTCAGAAACTTTCGATAGACCGATCGCTACTGCACTTTCGCCATTGTAGGTTGCAACACCACCACCAACTAGTGATTTGCCTGGTAAGAACGATTGAGGCATCGAGGACATTGCCATCGCTGCTGAAATACCAGCGTTAGCTTCGTCTTCTACATCATCAACTCTATAACCAAGCTCATTGATGCTGTCACCCAAGCCTCTTGTGACAGCGTCTAGTTGCCCGAAGTTCACAGCGTCTCTAGGTGCCATGCCATCTGCAACATTTGTCACTTTAGTACCAGCGGCATTAATACCGTCTGTAGTCATACTAGGCGCTGTTTCACTATCACCTGTATAGATACCAGCTGCTGTCATACTTGGACCATCTTGAATAGTTACACCACTACTATTAATCACCGTATTGCCAGTGGTGACACTATCCATGTTGATATTGCCATTAAGATCGAACGTGATGCTACTACCTTGCGCCGTAGTTGTGATGTTATTGCCGCCTTTAAAGCTAAGCACACTATCATCACCTACCGGTTTGTTGATATTAGCACCACTATCTGCGCCAAAGTTGAGACCTGCATCAATTTTATCCTTGTTAACCTTGATGTTGGTTGTGTTGGTCTCAATATTCGTGGTATTCGTCATGATATCGGCCGCATTTGCGTCGATTTTAGTTGTATTAGACTCTATGTTGGTGGTGTTCGTTTGAATGTTTTCGTTGATAATGATTTCACCTCGTTTTATAGAAGCAATCGCACCATCAATACTATTCTCACCCGTACCACCGATATTATTATTGGTGAAGCTTCCATCTACAGGGTTATAGACTGTATCTCCTCCAATAATACTACTAATACCACTACCTTGAGCATAGAGCTGGCCACCGTTGATAGCATCTTGACTACTCTCAGAGACATCGCCATTCATCACATTGGTGATTTTGGTGTCAGCGGCATTGATACCAGATTTAGTAACACTAGGACCACCTGCAATAGTTAGACCATCGCTAGTTAGAGTACTATCACCCGTTTGTAAGCTATCAACAGCAATATCGCGATTTAAATCAAAGCTGATATCATTTGCACCTGCTGCTCGACCAGCTTGACGCGCCAGACCGCCATTGACAAGCGTTCTAGTGACCTTGATATTGCCATCTTTGCTGTTCATATCAACAGCACTGCCTTGTTTGACCATGGTAGCGCTATCACCTTGGGCACTTAAACCCCAACCTTGATCTAAAGCAATGGCTACATCTTTCAACTGCCCAACATTGACAGCATCCGTATTTAGCACACCTTCCCCAACATTGCGAATGGTGTTGCCTCCATTGTCTAGACCACGGCTACTCAATGAAACCTGCGAAACCATTCTATTCACGCCATTTCCAACGAAGGTAAAGCCTGCATCACTCATGATGCTATTGCCTATCTGTATACTGCCATCATCTCCGAGGTCTAACTGATTATTCAGTTTCACTTGGACGCCAGTCGCAGAAGCGACAGTAGTCAGATTGCTATCACCTGTGACATTGATGGTATCGCCTAATGCAAATTGCTGATCATTAGCACTATTGCCGTCACCAATTTTGATACCTTTAGCAATTTCGTTGTTGGTCTTAAACAGCTGACTACCGTTAACCGCATCTTTACTGCTAGCATCCAATAATCCATCAGCAACGTTAGTAATCTTGTTGTTGCCATTGTTCAGACCATTGTTAGTCAGTGCTACCTGATCGTTATCGCCATTGTATAAAGTAACACCTGCATTATTCACCTGAGTGTTTCCAGTGGTGACGCTGCCTGTATTACCAAGATTGATATCTTTATCCAATCTTATGTTCAAGGTGTCATCGCCATCAGCAGTAACGCTGATGTTTTTTGTTGCTGGATCAGCGTTGATGGTATCGTCACCTTTAACAATGAGCTTTTGACCAAGTTTACGGTTGACATCGGTATGAGCTATGCTGAAGAAACCGTAGAGGTAAACTTGGTAAACTAAGCGTATTAATCGGAGTTTACCATGACCAAGAA
>NZ_JBEOPC010000034.1:0-34647 GCF_040309765.1 Psychrobacter sp. TB20-MNA-CIBAN-0197 | reverse complement strand
ACCTGCAATTTTCACTTAGACTAGAACTATTTTAGCTATCAGCAGTGCGCATTTGTGAATGTTCAACACGCCCTAATAGCGCATTACTTTTAATACGCCTTAGGAATTTTATGCCCTCTGCTTTTCATGCTGATACGCCTTTAGCACAGCGTATGCGCCCTACGACTTTAGATGATATCATCGGCCAAGAGCATCTGTTAGCCGCTGACGCGCCGCTGCGACGTTTGGTCGAACAAAACCATCTGTCCTCTATTATCTTGCACGGGGAAGCAGGCATTGGTAAAACCACTATCGCGATGCTATTAGCAAAAGCGGTAGGCCGACCGTTTCATGCTTTATCAGCTTTGAACACTGGCGTTAAGCAACTGCGCGAAGTGCTCGATAACAATGACTCGCTCAGCTTTGAGTCGCCGGTGGTTTTTATCGATGAGATTCATCGGTTTAATAAAGCCCAGCAAGATGCTTTGCTTGGCGCAGTGGAAGCAGGTGATATTACTTTAATTGGCGCAACTACTGAAAACCCGTCTTTTAGTGTCAATAATGCTTTGCTGTCTCGCTGCCAAGTCTACCGCTTAGAACCGCTGGATAATGAACAAATCGCTGCTGTCTTGCAAAGAGCACTCACTCAAGATACGGTGCTAAAAACTTTAAACATTGAGCTACAAGCACAAGGCTTTATTAGTGAGCTGGCACACGGCGACGCTAGAAAGGCGCTAAATTTACTAGAGTTGGCGGTGCAGACTGCTGATCCTAAGCACACCCCGATTATCATCGATGATGAGATTGTCGGGCGCGTGGCGCAGACAGCATTGGTGCGATACGATAAAGATGGTGAGCAGCATTACGATATCATCTCAGCGCTGATCAAGTCGGTACGCGGCTCGGATCCAGACGCGGCGCTGTATTGGATGGCTAGAATGCTAGTCGGCGGTGAGCCTGCTGATTTTATCGCGCGGCGGCTGGTCATATTGGCGAGCGAAGATATCGGTAATGCCAATCCAAATGCGCTGCTGCTCGCAGATGCAGCCTTGCGTAGTGTGCAGTCTATCGGTATGCCTGAGGCGCGGATTATCTTAGGACAAGTGGTGGTCTATTTGGCCACTAGCGCTAAGAGTAACAGCACTTATAAAGCGATTAATGCAGCGATGCGCTTAGCGGAAAAGGACGCCTCCCCTGTACCGCTGCATCTGCGTAATGGCGTGACTAAACTGATGCGTAATGAGGGCTACGGCGCCGGCTATACTTATCCGCATAACTACCCCAACCATTACTACGCGCAAAGTTACTTGCCTGACAACCTCATTGGCACCCGCTTTTATGAGTATGCTGACAATCAGCGCGAGCAGCACAGTAAGACGTTTATGGATTGGCTAAAGAGCCAAGCTGCTAGTAACGACTGACACGCGCTTAAGAGAATAATTACCTGTAGTACAGCACGTAAGCGTATCTACTGTTACAATTCCACTGTTACAATGACGCATCGATCTTTTGACACCCAAACCAATAAAAATATAGAGAGTCCTATGAGTTTAAATACTATTCCTGAGATAATTGAAGATATTCGCGCCGGTAAGATGGTCATCTTGATGGATGACGAAGACCGCGAAAATGAAGGCGATATCATTATGGCTGCCACCCATGTGCGCCCTGAAGATATTAACTTTATGATTACCCATGCTCGCGGCTTAGTCTGTCTTACCTTATCACAAGCGCGCTGCCAGCAATTGGCACTACCACTGATGTCAGATCGCAATGAGGCTAAGTTCAGTACCAACTTTACCGTCTCTATCGAAGCGGCTGAAGGGGTGACTACAGGTATTTCGGCGGCTGACCGGGCGCGTACCATTCAAGCAGCGGTGTCTTCGGCAGCGAAACCAGAAGATATTGTCCAGCCTGGGCACATCTTCCCTATCATGGCACAAAACGGCGGCGTGCTCCACCGCGCCGGGCATACCGAAGCGGGCTGCGACTTAGCACGCCTAGCAGGGCTTGAACCTGCTGCAGTGATCGTTGAGATTATTAATGCGGATGGGACGATGGCTCGCCGTGATGATTTAGAAGTATTTGCCAAAGAGCATGATATTAAGATGGGTACGATTGCTGATCTTATTAACTACCGTATCGCCAATGAGCAAACGATAGAAGAGATAGAGTCGCGTCCATTTGAGACGGAGCATGGCAGCTTTACCTTGCACCGCTTTCGCGAATTTGGCGCTGATGAGACGCATTTAGCCTTAGTCAAAGGTGATGTCAGTGCTGGCGTCAGTACTGTACGGGTACACGGCTTTCATCCGCTGCGAGATTTATTTGCCGCCAAAAACGATACGACGGGTCGCAGTGGCTGGAGCGTACAGTCAGCACTAGAGGAAATCAGTGCTTCAGAGCGCGGAGTCATGGTTTGGATTGGCAGTCATCAGCCTGTCGATCTTGGCGATGCGTTAGATAAAGCGGCAGGCAATGAGTCCTTGTCAACGATCACTCAGCAGCCCTATCGTAGCATCGGTGTTGGCGCGCAAATCTTGCGCCATCTAGGCGTACGTGATATGCGTCTGCTATCTTCGCCCATGAAGTTTTATGCGCTATCAGGTTTTGATCTTAATGTGGTCGATTTTGTCAGCGCTCCCAATAAAGAATAAAGTGCTGTATAAGTAAATTATTTTATTCAAAGCTGTAATTAAAAATAAAAAGGCACGCTAGCTACTGTTAGCGTGCCTTTTTTTGTCGATAGAATGATAGAAGCGCTTTAATGCTCTGGGGTATGATCAAATTGCGCTTCTAAAGCGAGCAGGCGCGAGCGCTCTTTAGCTGTCCAAGGCAGTTTGTGCTCACTATTATTATCTAAACGTACGATGACCGCTTCTGCCTCTGCTACTACCTCTTGCTGCTGCTGGCTATAATAGCTATATTCTATAATCATGCTGGTAGTACCCAAACGCTGACAACGTAGACCTATAAGTAGCGTGTCAGGATAAGTGACTGGCCGCAGATACTGGCAACTTGAATGCGCCAGCAACATAGCGCCGCTCTCGAACAGATCTAAGGCTTGCAAATAATGAATGCGCGCCGACTCAGCATAACGATAATAAACGACGTTGTTGAGATGGTTTAAGGCATCCATCTCGCCCCATTGCACCACCTGAGAGTAAATGACAGGATAGTGCTGTAAAGCAGCGGGCGTCTCATCTTCCCCATTGCTATGCGTCTGGTTCTGCTGTTTGACTTTGGTATGCTCAGGACTAGTAGGGCTCATAGTAGAGTATCCATAATTCTGTGTTATTGATTATTTTTAGGCTGATTTAGCACTTGGGTGGTCAGTAGTGGCATAGACTCAGGAGGACTGGCTATTAACTCATCCAACCAAGTAATGACTTCGCTAATATTGCTCGGCGTTTTTACCGCTGATTTGTCACTGTTAGCATTAGCAGCACTGAGATTAGCCGTTTTCTGCTCTGTTGATGACTCACCTTTTGAGACGCTGTGGTCTTTAGCCTGCGTTGGGACGACTAAGGGCTGTAGCTGAGCGCGCGTTTGGCTCAAGTAGCGTGTCAACTGATCAGGCTCACGCATATTGCTCGCTTGTATGGCTAAGTTAAGCGTCATCAGCGCTTCGTGAATGATCAACTGGCGGCGGCTAAGACTGGTGTTTTTAGACGGTAAAGTGTGACTGGACTGCTCATTACTTTTGGTGACTGAGCGACTATCAACAGACTTTTCATAGCGATGCAAAAAGGTCTGGATATCTTGAATAGCTAAGCTCTGTAATTGCCACGGGCTAGGCTGAGCACTCCGCGCTTGCAGACGCTCGATGTCATCACTGAGGCTTTGCTTAATGACGATATTGAGCGCCGGGGCGATCTCATTGTTTGCTTGTGACAGTTGCCACTGTAACCCAGTTAATAAATCAATCGCCGCGCTATAGTTATTATCTGCAAGCAAACTATCTGCCGCTTGCATCTGAATACGCAATAAGTCTAACTGATTCTGCGCTTGACTGGTGAGCGGCGCTTTAGGAGCTGGCGCGGTCTGCTGGCTAATGGCGAACAGACGGTCATCCATCTCATTGAGACGAGTGACTACTTGCTCATTATTATTCAGGCGCTCTTTAATTTGGCTCTCAAAGCGCTGCTGACTGACGTAAAGCCAAACCAGCGCTAGTGCTAAAAGTACAATAAACAACCACTGCAAGCGCAGTAATAATATATTCGCTTGCCGGCGCTGCTGAATGACTAAAGGCGACTCAGATGACGGTTTAGGCTCAGTTGACATAACAAGCACCATTATTTAAAAGAAGATAACTATTAGGGCGTATTGATTGCCATCGAAATCGTTTCAGGAGATAAATCCTCGACCTGAATATACATAAGCTGCTGCGCGGCCACCATGTCCGCTAAGCGTACGCCTAGCACCACATAACGAAAGTCGTCTAACCTAAGAGCGCCTGTATGTCTTGTTTGTGCTTGCTGCACGACACTGACCCAATGCTCAAACGCGGTGCCACTGCTGATAATCACAATAGGCTTAGGTTGCGATGTGCTAGCTTGGTCTTGTTGATTAAGATAGCTTGCTAACCATGTTGCATAATCACTCGCCGCCGAGTCTGGCATCATGCGCTCATACCATGCGATGCTCTCGATCTCAACCCCGCGCGCCTGCAACGTATCGACCAAAAGCCTGCGCCCGCCAAGCCCGCGCCAAACCAGTAATTTATCGCCTGCTTGCAACCGTTCAATCTCTGGCATCGCTAGCATGCCTTCATTATTCGCTATTAACGGCTGTAGTACTGGCTGAGTCGCCGCTTGTAAAACCTCAGCGGTGGCGTCACCAACAGCAATGATAGCGCTTGGCGGCTCATAGTGAGCGCGCTTCGCTGTTATTGGCTCGATTGGCTGCACTTGCTGCTCATCAATCAGCGCTTGCCAGACGGCCAAACCGGACTGCGCGGCGGTAGGACTGACCACCACTAACGCTTGATAATCACCGGCAAGCCAGCGCCGCATGATGTCGATATCGGTAACGACGACCGCGCGCGTCTGCAACCTCAGCATGGGCATCTCGACCACTGCAAAGCCGACATCTTGCAAGTGCTTGGTCAAAGGAGCGGCGCGTTCTATGGGACGGGTATTAATCACTACTGGTGAGAGGTTACGAGACATTGAGGTGGGCACCGAGTTAAACCTTGAATGAGACATTAAATGACACAGACAAATGCCGCTATGGTCAATCGCCAATACAATAGCGGCATCATTATTAAAGCACGAGTATTATGATGCGCAGCTGGCAGGGCCTATACTAATTATTGCTAATTGCTAATTGCGACTTAAATTATATGCTTAAGGGTTATAAATAGCATCCAAAATAGCGCCAGCACCTTTTGCTAGTAGTTGCTCAGCAACATCAATACCTAGCTGATTGGCTTGCTGCTCTTTTTGTGCTTGTGTGCCGCTCAGCGTTATGCGCTTTTCCGCTTTTAACAGTCTACTGCCATCTTCTTCACCAACGCGTCCGCGCAGCCATAAGGTGTCGCCATTATCATCATTAAGATTACTACTGATATCGGCAGCATCTGCCATTTGCAATATCGCGTAGGCGGCAATGGGTACCTGACAACCGCCTTGCAAGTGACGGTTCAGCGCGCGCTCAGCGATTAGGCGAATACGCGCCATATCATCATTGAGCGGAGCTAGTAGTGCCATTACCTCTTGATCGTCCTCACGGCATTCGATAGCCAAAGCGCCTTGGCCCACTGCCGGCAGGCATGTATCGATATCCAGCTCGCTACGGATACGCTCGTCCAGCTCAATACGCTGCAAGCCACTAGTGGCAAGGATAATCGCATCATACTCTCCAGCGTCGAGCTTACCGAGTCTCGTTCCTACGTTGCCGCGCAAAGTCTTAACCTGTAAGTCTGGGCGATAGGCTTTGATCTGGCATTGGCGACGTAGACTTGCTGTGCCGACCACAGCGCCTTGTGGTAGCTCATCGATATTATTATACGTATTAGACACAAAAGCATCGGTTGGCGAGGCGCGCTTGCAATATACCCCAAGTGTTAGACCTTCAGGGAGCTGCATCGGTACGTCTTTGAGCGAATGCACAGCGATATCTGCCTGTTTTTCATAAAGCGCCTGCTCAAGCTCTTTGACAAATAAGCCCTTACCGCCGATTTTTGCTAAAGGAGTGTCCAAAATTTTGTCACCCTTAGTGACAATTTTGAGCAGGTTGATGGTCAAATCAGGATATAAGGCCGATAATCGATCGCGAATATGCTCAGCTTGCCATAAGGCTAAAGGGCTTTGACGAGTTGCGATGTTCAAAGTAGACAAAGGAGATGACTGAGTATTGCTCATAGATAGCCTCGGAATGATAAATATAAAGAGATATATCAGAATAAAATGACTTTAGCGCAAAAAAATACCCCTATTTAAGCATAAATAGAGGTCTGATGATATGGTCGGTTAATTAAGGCGTGTTTAACACCCTTAATATCTACATACTTTGGATTTTTTCGCGTAACGCGGGCAGATGGCGACGGCTCACGGCTAGCGTCTCATCTGTTCCTTTAAAGCGCACTTGATAACGACCGTCTTCTATTGTTTCTAAGAAGCCCAAAAAATCTAAATTAATAATGGCATTACGGTGGACACGAAATAAGCGCTCATCGAACTCTTCTTCTAGCTCTTTCAACGTCTCGTCAATCAGCACTATCCCATTAGTGTGACGGACTTTGACGTATTTTTGATCTGCCGTAAAATAGTAGATATCGCTGATGTTAATTAGCTCAACCCCGCGGTGGGTACGAGCTGCGATGTGCTCACGTGGCGGACGCGACATTGGATCTTCAAGCTTACGAATGCCATCGAGCTGCGCGGCATTTAAATTGCTGGCCTTACTCAAAGCGTCAATCAGCTCATCTTTATTGGCAGGCTTTAACAAGTAGCCAATAGCATTGGCCTTAAAAGCGGCAATAGCATAATGATCGTAAGCGGTGACAAAGATAATCGCTGGCGGATGTTCAAGCTCGCCAAGTATTTGCGCGCAGCGTACGCCATCCATCTCAGGCATACGTATATCGAGCAGTATGAGCTCAGGCTGATGGAGTTTTACAGCGTCAACCGCTTCAGCTCCAGTGCCTACTTGCGCCACAACTTCATGGCCTGATTGTTTGACAATCCTGACCAAACGCTCGCGTGCGAGTGGCTCATCGTCACAAACTACTATCCGCATAAAACACCTCTTCTACTCTTTACTCAGTCGGTTGGTTCAAAATCGTCATCTTGACTATCGCCAGCCACTTTTTATATCTATAGTGACTATTTTATACTTCTTATGTTATAGCTTTCGTTTTTACCGTGGTTATCATTTAGGACACTGACAATTTAGGGAGATGACTATTTTTCTTGGGTATGTACTTCATTCTGTAATAGATCTAAGACAATAAATACAGTGCAATAAACGTACCATATTGCAGGTATTACTTATGCTTTTTTGAGTATTAACAGCCAGTCATGCAGCAAATACACGGAATAAGCAGTCCTACATTACAAGCCTGCATCTTGCAAAGGATAATCGATAATCGTCACAATCTGGGTGTTAGTGACCGTACTTTTAATGCTTGAGCTGGGACCAAAATAGAGTTGTAAGCGTTCAGCTTGCATCCGAAAATTAACGTGCTGACGTAGATCATGTACGATCATCAAGGTTTTACTCGGAAGCTGTACGCTGACAGTGATAATAACGCGGTGATCTTGCCAGACGACAGCTATATCTATATATATCGTCTCCGTGGTCATCTCTACCACATTGATAAGTATTTTTTCGATAATGCTTTGTAAGGTAAGCGCAGTGATGACCATATCGCCCATCACTTCGTCATCGGGCAGCTGCCAATTAACAACTAATTTATCTGCCAAGCGATAAGACTCAATCGTCACGTAGTGCTTACAAAGCGCCACCTCTTCCTCAAAACTAATCTCGCGTACGCCATTGAAACTGGCTCGAAACAGCGCTGAGACATGCTCAAGTAGCCTAGCTGCATAAGGCGGGTTAGACTCTATAAGCGATAGCAAACTGTTAATCGTATTAAAGAAGAAATGCGGAGATAGACGCGCCTTTATTAAGTCGTTTTGGGCGCTAAGCTTGTATTCAAAGGATTGCTTCAGCGCTATCAGCTCACGATGACGACGCATAAAATAAAGCAAAAATACTAAAGTAAAACCGCCGGTAAACATCATATTAAATAGCAGCTCTAGCCCTAGCGCCTGACGCTCGTACGCCAGCCAGCCGACATTAATCAACACTAAAATGACCAATAGCATAGCTAAAGTAGACGCCAGCATGAACATCAGCACTATATAGAGACTGACTCTAATAGGATTGATCCTTTTGAATATTGGACGTAAATAATCTACTAAATATAAAGTCGGTATAATGGCTAAAATATACTGAATACACTTAGCCAGATAAGCCACTAAAAACTGCGGCCCTGTCGCCAGCTCATGCCGACCAACAATAGTAACAAACAGCGCCCAAGCCAAGATATACTGTAGCCATTGCCAAAGCGTCATCATCTCCGTAACTTTCGGCACGAAAAACTCTAAGCGCTCAGCTAGCAAGGCGACCTCATCCTTTGCTATACTTGAGCTCTTATTCTTATGAGTTGTCTTATACCGATATGAACGCCAATTCTTCAAACTCTAGTAATCCTATGCCAGATAATTCTATCTCTTCTGCTGATTTTAGCACAAATGCCATTAAGCCAAGCCCTTCTTCTAGTAGCCAAGGCCAGCAGATGTGGGGCGGACGCTTTAGTGAAGCAACAGACAGTTTCGTTGCCGCTTTTACCGCCTCTGTCGGCTTCGATCAGCGCTTTGCCCGTCATGATATCGAAGGCTCTGTCGCTCATGCCACTATGCTAGGTCAGTGCAATATTTTGACCGATAGTGAGGTTGCCACCATCATCGAAGGACTTCAGCAAGTCTTACGCGAGATTGAAGCAGGAGACTTTAACTGGTCAATTGCGCTCGAAGATGTGCATATGAATGTCGAGTCGCGCCTGACCGATATCATCGGTGCAGTGGGTAAAAAGCTGCATACGGGGCGTAGCCGTAACGATCAAGTCGCCACTGATATTCGCTTGTGGTTACGTGAAGAGACCGATAATATCATTGAGCTGTTAGTACGCTTACAAAGCGGCCTACTTAATCTAGCTGAGCAGCATACCGATACGATTATGCCAGGCTTTACACACTTGCAGACCGCTCAGCCGGTAAGCTTCGGTCATCATGTGATGGCTTGGTTTGAGATGCTCTACCGCGATACCGAGCGCCTAGTCGATGCGCGCCGCCGTATCAATCAGCTGCCTCTTGGTAGCGCCGCGCTTGCAGGCACCACTTTCCCTATTGATCGTACGATTACCGCTGAGCTATTAGGCTTTGAGGGTATTTGCCAAAACTCACTCGATGCCGTCTCTGATCGAGACTTTGCTATTGAGTTTACCTCAAACGCTTCTATTTTGATGATGCATCTATCGCGCATGAGCGAGGAGATTATCCTTTGGATGTCAGCGCAGTTTAACTTTGTGAAAATACCGGATCGCTTCTGTACCGGCTCCTCCATCATGCCGCAAAAGAAAAATCCTGATGTGCCAGAGCTGGTACGCGGCAAAGCGGCGCGGGTGTTTGGGCAGTTGACGACGCTGCTAAGCTTAATGAAAAGCCAGCCTTTGGCGTACAATAAGGACAACCAAGAAGACAAAGAACCACTATTTGACTGTGTCGATACGTTGACAGGCTCACTTCTCGCCTTTGCCGATATGCTACCTAATATTGCCCCTAATGTTGAGGCTATGCGTGAAGCAACGATGAAAGGCTACGCTACCGCTACGGACTTAGCAGACTACCTCGTACGCAGAGGCGTGGCGTTCCGTGATGCCCATGAAGTCGTTGGCAACGCTGTTGCGCTCGCTATCGATGAAGGTGTTGATTTGAGCGATTTAACACTAGAACAATTACAGCAGTTTAGTGATGCTATTGGCGATGACGTCTTTGATTATCTAACGCTTGAGGGCTCATTGGCCGCTCGTGATCATCTCGGTGGTACAGCGCCCAATCAAGTTAAACAAGCTGTGATCAATGGCCGCGCGCGCCTAAAAGCTTTTGCTTAGTCTTTGTTTTTGACTTGAGCTTTTGCTTTCGTTGTTATTTAAAACCTGCCAATACGGTGGGTTTTTTCATGCTTGTTTATAGACAGTTACTGTTGCTACACCCGATAGTCTTTGCTAAATTTGCCAAGACCGTTATCATAGGAGGATACATCTATAGCCCAATAAACATAATGAATGAGGAGCACATCATGACGGAGACTTTTAATCCGCAAGCCAACACTGTATTTTGCCGTAAGTACCAGCAAGATTTGCCAAAAATGCCGCATCCGCCTTTTCCTAACAAAAAAGGCCAAGAGCTACAAGACACTGTCTCTGACAAAGCATGGAAGGAGTGGCTTGAGCAGCAAACCATGCTGATCAACGAAAACCATCTAAGTATGATGGACCCAGAAGCAAAGAAGTTCTTAACTGAGCAGCGTGAGAAGTTCTTAGATAACGAGGATTATGAGCGCGCGCAGGGCTGGACACCTGAGAAATAAACCTAGCTCTTTACTGCAAGCAAACTAATCCATTATAAGCAAACTATGCAAATGGCTATATATTATGAGCCAAATTTGCTACTATCAAAACTGCTAGTATTAAGCTTACTAGCTCAAAACACGACAACACTGACAGACTCGGGGTGCGTTGTACAATAAGCTAAAAAGCTTTTGTACATTCGCTGAGAGATCACCCGCCGAACCTGATGCGGTTAGTACCGACGCAGGGAAGTCTTCAGCATTTATTATCTATGACAAAGGACGGGCAGAAATGCCTTTTTATCCCGGTTACTTTTAGCCTTAATGTACGCATGGCTAAGTAATCAAAGCGGATATCAAGCGTCGTCCATAGCTCGATGACAATTATTTGCAGCTAGATGGTTTTTGATTTAGTCGCTAGCGATTGCTCATAAGCTCAACTTGCCTAGATAACGAATGCTATCCCCGCAGCGACTGGCGGTGTTGATTTTATTCAAAACAACACGCTAGGACAGCATATGACAACCTCAACCGTACCTCCAAAGACCCAACAAAACGCCGCTGACAAAAAGGCGGATGCACTAAAAACTCCGGCCCATCGTAATCAACAAGACACTCGTTTTGAAGAAGACGCGCGTGACCTGCACCGCATTCTCCCTGCTTCTCGTAAAGTCTATATCCAAGGCTCAAGGCCTGATATCCAAGTACCCATGCGCGAGATCACGCTGGATTCCACGCCTATTCAGGGCGTTGATGAGTCCGACTGGGAGCAAAACCCACCTTTTTATGTTTATGACACCTCAGGCGTCTATACCGACCCCAATGTCGATATCGATCTAACCCGCGGCTTGCCCAAACTGCGCGAGGGCTGGATAGCCGAGCGCGGTGATACCGAACAATTAAGCGGTTTATCCAGCTCATACGGGCAAGCGCGTGCGCGTGATATCACCACAGCCAATCTACGCTTTGCCCATATCGATAAGCCGCGCCGCGCAAAAATTAGTGAGGGCAAAGCCGGCAATGTCACGCAAATGTACTACGCGCGCCGCGGTATTATCACCCCTGAGATGGAGTATATCGCCATTCGCGAGACGCAAAAGCAGCATGAGCTGACTGACATGCGTCAGCACGACGGCGAGAGCTTCGGCGCTAATACGCCAAAAGTGATTACCCCTGAGTTTGTACGTAGCGAGGTCGCGGCTGGTCGCGCAATCATCCCCAATAACATCAATCATCCTGAGTCTGAGCCGATGATTATCGGGCGCAATTTCTTAGTAAAAATTAACGCCAATATCGGCAACTCAGCACTCGGTTCGTCTATCGATGAAGAAGTATCAAAGATGACATGGGCAACGCGCTGGGGCGCGGATACCATCATGGATTTGTCGACAGGTAACCATATTCATGAGACTCGTGAATGGCTGATTCGTAACTCGCCGGTACCCATCGGTACGGTGCCTATTTATCAAGCATTAGAGAAAGTCGATGGCGTCGCTGAAGACCTTACATGGGAGATATTCCGTGATACGCTTATCGAGCAAGCCGAACAAGGCGTCGATTACTTCACCATTCACGCAGGCGTGCTGCTGCGTTATGTGCCGCTCACTGCCAATCGCTTAACGGGTATCGTCTCGCGTGGTGGCTCGATCATGGCGCAGTGGTGCCTAGCCCATCATAAAGAGAGCTTTTTATACACCCATTTTGAGGATATCTGCGAGATTATGAAGCAGTATGATGTGGCGTTTAGCTTAGGCGATGGTCTACGTCCTGGCTGCTTACAAGACGCCAATGACGAAGCGCAATTTGGCGAATTGCGTACGCTTGGCGAGCTGACAAAAATCGCTTGGCAGCACGATGTGCAGGTAATGATCGAAGGTCCAGGGCACGTGGCGATGAACCGCATCAAAGAAAATATGGACTTGCAGCTTGAGCTCTGTAATGATGCGCCGTTCTACACCTTAGGGCCACTGACCACCGATATCGCACCCGGCTATGATCATATCACTAGTGCTATTGGCGCGGCAATGATTGGCTGGTTTGGCACTGCTATGCTGTGCTATGTAACACCAAAAGAGCATTTAGGCCTACCGAATAAAAAAGACGTCAAAGACGGCATTATTACTTATAAAATCGCCGCGCATGCCGCTGATCTAGCCAAAGGTCATCCGGGCGCGCAAGCTCGCGATAATGCCTTATCTAAGGCGCGTTTTGAGTTTCGCTGGGATGATCAGTTCAATCTAGCGCTCGACCCTGATACCGCCCGTGAATATCATGACGAAACGCTGCCTAAAGACGCGCACAAATCAGCGCACTTTTGCTCCATGTGTGGCCCTAAGTTTTGCTCAATGAAAATCACCCAAAACGTCCGCGAGTACGCTAAAGGTTTGGATGCTAAAGAAAGTCTAGGCGCAGACGCTATGAGCACCGCTGAGATTGAGCAAGGTATGAAAGAGATGACTGAAAAATACCATAGTGAAGGCCGTCAGCTGTATAAAGAGGTATGATAATCAAAATTAATTTTTGTCCCATAAAAAAGCGCTACTAATCAGTAGCGCTTTTTTAATAGGCAATTCACTTGATAAGAGTGCTTAAATCTGTGATGCTTTATAAATCTTATCGATAGAGGCATCAATGGTATCGGCAAACTCTTTATCGCTTTGCTGCTTACTCAAGCCTTCAGTAAAAGCACGTGAGAAGCTGGCAATCATACCAGGGTTTTCTTCAAGCTTATCACAAGCATCTTGACGACTATAGCCACCTGAGAGCGCCACCACTTTAAGCACTTTTGGATGGTCAATCAGCTCTTGATAAAACCCGCCTTCTTCTGGCAAGGTCAGCTTCAGCATCACTTGATGATCGTCATTTAGACGATCGAGGTTACGTAAGATGTCCGCTTTTAATAACAATTCGCACTCATGCTTTTCGGCGCTATCGATGTTGACCTCTGGCTCAACGATAGGCATAAAGCCTTTAGAGATAATTTGCTTAGCGACATCAAACTGCTGCTGCACTACTTTTTCGATACCATCGACGCTAGGCTCATAGATGACCGAACGCATCTTCGTGCCAAATATCGGATACTTTTTGGCTTTATCAAGTAGTAAGTCTAAGTTTGGCATCGGGCGCATGACCTGTACGCCACTCATCTGCTCCGCTAAGCCCTTATCTACTTTTAAAAACGGCACAATGTTTTTATCTTCCCAAAGATAATTTGCAGTCGGTTTACCTTCAACCTCACGCTCCATGGTGTCCTCGAACAAGATCGCGCCTAAAACGCGCTTATCATCGAAGCAGTCACAAGTCATAATCCGCGCGCGCATTTGATGTACTTGATCGAACATCTCTTCATCATTGCTATAATCAGCGCTTGTAACGCCGTAGTTTTCTAGCGCTTTTGGCGTACTACCACCGCTTTGATCAAGAGCTGCAATAAAGCCTGTGCCGTTTTTTATTTTTTCTAGTTGTTTTTGATAGTCCATTGCAAATGCATCCTATAGTTGTGAGTAAAATCAAAAAAGATAAAGGTTAAGCGAGCGCTCATAACACTATAGACGGCTATATAAGTGTCAGATAACAAGCCAAATAGTTTATAAATTACCTTACCATAGCACAAGCGACGTGCCTATTATTGCAATGTAAAACGAGCGCAAAAATATCAAAGCCTGTAAGGGGTATTAAAAACGCTCTAAGCTAGAAATAATACTGCCACACAGCTGATCGCTAATATGATGCCCAGCATGTTGATGCGGTTCAGCTGCTCTTTAAACACGCCAACACCTATTAAAGTCGCGACAGTGATGACCCCAACATTCATTCCGGTAAAGACAATACTAGGCGACTCAGACAGTACCTGATGGGCACGTACATAAGCATAGATATTACCCATATTCAATGCGCCAAGTAGCAGCCCTGCGAGCAAGGCACTACCTTGCCAGCGCACGCGAGTGATCAGTAAATAGATAAATAACAACAATCCTGCTAAGCCAAAACTGACAAATAACGTCAATGGAAAAGCCGCGCCTTGCTTCGCTACTTGCTTAAATAAAATATCAATAATACCGTAGCCTGCCCACACGCCAAATAACCATAGTGGCGTTTTGGACAGCGCCTTGCCTTGATGAGCAGACGCAGTCAAAGAAGCAGCGGCGTTATGGTTATCTTTGCCATTAGCTACAGACTGCGGGCGGTAAACGAGCGCACCTAAAGCCAAAAACCCAAGCGCTAAGCCAAAGATACGCGTACCCGTCAATACCTCGCCAAACAATAAAAATGCAGCGATAATCGGGATAATCAGCGATAAGCGCTGAGCGGCATCGGTCGCAACCATACCGATAGCGGCGATAGCACGGCCTAATATGACAAACACTAAGGGCAGTAATATACCTAGTGCAATGATAATGCCCCAAGCTGTGCCCAAAGTATCGATAGCACTGATGTCAGGCTTTAATAAGACTAAAGTCAATAAAAAAGCCACAGGATAGCCTGCGACAATGGTCTGGCGAATATCGATATCTTTTTGGCGTAGCACCTTTAGCAGTACAGAAACAGCAACGCTACATAGCACCGCTATAATTAAATAAATCATTAATTCTAACCCTTAGTTTTTGTTATCTAGCGATACAGTGATACCGTCTTTTATAATAAAAGACTAAATGTAACCATATATTTCTAAACTAGCAATGACTAATTTTGACTCGGTCTATTTCATGGTCATATCACCAGTAGCGGCGTAGACAAATTACAATTAGGCAGCAAGAGAGAGTGCTAAGTTTGTTAAAATAGAGCCCAATTTAGCCATCCCATCTCAGTGTCAATTTAGGCTACGCTTCTTTTACTACACCATCCTTATGTACTGCTATTACTTATGAACGCACTATTTCGTTTTTTTGAAAACCGCTTATCCGCCTTTCCTGACACCCCTATGCCATTGCCCTCACCTCGTGATGGGCTGTTAAAGTTTCTGTGGGCGTGTACGACAGGTCTGCGCGGCTGGCTACTGCTGTTTGTCATTTTGTCGGCAGGCATTGGCGTTTATGAAGCGATGCTATTTGCCTGGATCGGCAATATCGTCGATTGGCTTGGTATCTATACGCCGGCGATGCTATGGGCTGAAAAAGGCGATATGCTACTGCTAATGCTCGCTGTCATGCTTGCAAGTCCGGTGTGGATTGCTTTGACATCTTTTATCCACTTTCAGACCTTGCAAGGCGTGTTTCCGATGCAGATGCGTTGGCGCTTTCATCAGCGCATGCTGGGTCAATCGATGCAGTTTTATCAAGATGAATTCTCAGGCCGCGTTTCAGCAAAGGTGATGCAAACCGCACTCGCCGTGCGCGATACGGTGCTCACCGTTGCTGATATGTTTACCTATGTCACGGTTTATTTTATTACTACTAGCGTCATTTTATTTAACTTAGATAGCTTATTACTGATTCCTTTTGTCGTTTGGTTCGTTTTGGTCGCGCTAGCTATTTGGTTTTTTATTCCTAGGCTCAAACGCACAGCTATCGTACAAGCCGATGCCCGCGCCTTAATGACAGGACGGATCACTGATGCTTATGCCAACATCATGACGGTGAAGTTGTTCAGCCATTCGCGCCGGGAGTTAGGCTACGCCAAAAATGCCATGGGGCAGTTTTTGGGCACCGTACACGCGCAGATGCGCTGGGTCAGCTATCTAGAAGTCTCCACCCATCTTATCAGCGTCATTTTAGTCAGTAGCACCGCCGGTATCGGGCTATATCTGTGGCAACAAGGCGCGGTCGGTGTCGGCGCTATAGCCGCGGCGACAGCAATGGCGCTACGTCTAAACGGTCTAACACGCTGGATTATGTGGCAAACGGCCAGTCTGTTTGAGAGTATCGGTACGGTACAAGACGGCATGCGCACCCTATCTGCTCCGCAAACTATCGTTGATGTGCCGAATGCGCAGGAGCTCAAAGTCACAGACGGACATATCGTGTTTGATCATGTCGACTTTAGCTATGAGAGTGAGAATGTGACGGATCTTGAAGGCGAGCGCATCGATGAGATTAAGCCTTCCAGCGCTTTAACCAAATCAGAAGTAAAACTGTTAGATAATTTTTATCTAGATATTAAACCAGGAGAAAAAATCGGTCTCGTCGGACGCTCAGGCGCGGGTAAATCAACCTTAGTCAACCTACTGTTGAGATTCTTCGATGTCGATAGCGGCAAGATCTGTATTGATGGCCAAGCGATCGATGAAGTCACGCAAGACTCCTTACGTGCGCAGATCGGTATGGTCACGCAAGACACCTCTCTACTGCACCGTACGATCCGCGAAAACATCGCTTATGGTCGACCTGATGCTTCTGACGAAGAGATTATTGTTGCCACTAAGCAAGCGCAGGCTTGGGATTTCATCAAAGATCTGTATGATGATAAAGGCAATACCGGCCTTGATACCCAAGTCGGTGAGCGCGGCGTTAAACTCTCAGGCGGGCAGCGCCAACGCATCGCGATCTCGCGCGTCATGCTTAAAAATGCACCGATCTTATTATTAGATGAAGCCACTAGCGCGCTCGACTCTGAGATTGAATATGCTATTACTGAAAGTCTCAACGACATCATGACTGGCAAAACCGTTATCGCCATTGCCCATCGCCTCTCCACTATCGCCGCGCTCGACAGGCTAGTGGTGATGGATCGCGGGCGTATTATCGAGCAAGGCAGTCATGAAGAGCTGCTAGCATTAAACGGCGTTTATGCTGGGCTTTGGCAGCGTCAAAGTGGCGGGTTTTTGGGCGCAGAGAGCTAATTTTGGCTTGCAAGCTTCAGCCCTAAAACCAAACGATTTAAACTTAATTCTTATGATAAAAAAGGCTCTAGCATCATGGAAGAATTTGCTAAACGTATTACTCTGGATAATAAGCAAGCGCGTTACTATACTCTAAGCAATTTGACTCTAAACGATTTGGTTTCGGGCAATTTAAATGAGTCCACTAAACGTGGCTCTGCTCGCCCCAAAGCGCATTTTTATGGAGGTAATGGCTTTACGGTAGGTAATTACAAGCCGCTATTGTCGGAGCTTGCCACAGATTTTGATATCAGCGCGCTTGCCATGCGCGGCTATTGGTATGATAAACCTAAAGCAAAAGTGTTAACCCGCGAGCAAGATGCTGATTTATTGATCAAGTTTTTGGAGCAGACTCAAGACGGTCCTGTCATCGGTATTGGTCATTCGCAAGGTGCTACCGCTACCGCTATGGCCGCCGCCAAACGCCCTGATTTGTTCTCTGAGCTGTACCTTATCGAGCCTGTCACTTTTACCAAATCACAAGCGCTGCTTTATAAGCTGATACCTCGCAGTATCAAACTAAAGCGCCAGCCCTTCAAAAGCGCATTAACCAAAAAGGCAACTTGGGTCAGTATCGATGAGTACTACGATAGTCTACGTGAAAAAAACGCTTATCGGCGTGTCGCTGATAATGACCTGTATTTATTTGCCAAAGAAAGCTTAATTCAGCAAGCAGATAATCGTTATACTTTTATCTTTAGTCCTAAGCAAGAGATTGCCAACTATTTTGGTATTCCTTATATTGATGATGCGCTGAAAAAACTGGCTAAAACAGCTGTCCCCTACCAGCTTATTATTGGTAAGCCGACTATTTTTATCAATGATAAAGTGCGCCGTAATTGGAAAAAGTTCGTTCCTGCCAATCAGCTGCATATCATGCCAGAGAACGGCCATCTATTGCCTATAGAAGCTCCAAAGCAATGCGCTGAGGTTATTGTGCAACAGTTTAATCGTGGAATTAATCGTTAAAATTTTAGCTTATGATGGATCTATTCACGCCACATCCCACTGATAATCTCTTGTCTTATGACGGTAAGGTTAATGATTTCGGTGTGGTAATCAAAGATAGCGACACCCTCTATCAGACCTTATTGCATGAGCTGCCTTGGCAGGCCGATATCGTCACTTTATTTGGTAAAACACATATCACCAAGCGGCAAATCGTTTGGATGGGAGATGAGGGCTTGAGCTATCAGTATTCGGGTCACACAAGGCAAGCTGTACCTTGGACAAAGTCTGTTTTTCACGTGAAACAGCTTGTTGAGCAGCAATTAGCTAGCATTGGTATCTTTGTGACTTTTAACTCCTGCTTGCTCAACTACTATCCGAGCGGTAGTGAAGGTATGGGCTACCATGCCGATGACGAAAAGGAGCTAGGGAGTCAGCCTATCATCGCGGCATTGTCACTAGGCGCTACCCGTAAGTTTGTTTTTAAACATAAAAAGAATAGGCATGAAAATAAGCCCGTCAAAGTCGAGCTTTATCTTGAGTCCGGGCAGTTGATTGTCATGCATGGCGAAACCCAAAGCCACTGGAAGCACACTATTACTAAGACTAAAACGGTCAGCGAAGGCCGAATTAGTCTGACATTTCGACGTATGATCCTTGGTGATAAAAACTAACGGGCTAAAACAGCGACTACTGTTTAGTTAGAAACACGACTTCGATAGCGATAATTTTAGCTTTGCTGACGATCTAAAAAAGCTAGATAAAGGCTCTCTTTATCTAGCTTTGCTGTACTTATACTGATTATGGTTGCTTTAAACTTAGACTTCTAAGACGATCTTGCCAAAGGTATCGCCCTTTTGCAGCTCAGTATGAGCCGCTACCGTCTCTGATAAAGGATAGCTGTTTTGAATATGCAGCTTGAGAGTACCATCAGCAACTTGCTGCAAGACGCTTGCCATATCTTCGCCATTAGGCTTAACCGCATAACCTTCGATAGTGAGTGCCTCACTGCCAGCGGCTTTGAGTTTATCCACCCAGATAGTAGGCAATACATAAACTCGGCCATCAGATTTCAGGGTACTTAGTGCTTTTACCCCAGCATCATCACCGACTAAATCAAGTAATACATCGGCTTGTAGATCTGGAAAAGCCTTATCTTCGGTGTAGTCAATCCAGCCGGCAAGCTTGCTTTTATCAATCAAACGATCAAGCTTGTCATACTTCTCAGGCGAGCAAATCACGGTAAGCTTGATATTGTCTTGTGCCGCTTTTTTCATCAATAACTGCACGACTAGCTGCCCCACACCGCCTGCTGGCGCATTCATTACTACATGCTCGCCTGCCTTTATATCAGCAAACTGCACAAACTGTAGCGCCGTCTGTCCGGCACAAGGCGAAGCGCCTGCTTGCTTTAAGCTGACGTTGTCCGGAACTTTAGCCAGTAGTTTGCTATCAACGACAACGTACTGGGCATAACAACTGCCATCAAAGCTTAGCGCAGCTACTTTATCACCTACTGCAAAATCAGCGCTATTACTTTTGACCACCTCTCCTGCTACATCAAAACCTAGGATAGCCGGCTGATTATGATCGAATTGATTTTTTTGAATGTTGTCAGCCCCCCAGCCTTTGCCTTGGCGAGTCTTATAATCAACCGGATTGATACCGGCATAAGCCACTTTAATTAATACTTGTTCTTTGTCAATCTGAGGAACATCGATACCCTCCTCATACTTCATAACTTCAGGCTCGCCGAATTCACGGATGACAACGGCATGTTGACTAGTAGGCAGTGAGACAGTAGACATAATTATCTTCCTTGTGTTTTCGATTTATTTTAGGTGCTTGTTATTCTTAAATGATTGTCATTTTTCGATCAGTAGTAGCCTATACTGTTTCGTATAGGCTATATATACGCTCAAACCAGTGTAAACTCAGCGCTAATCGGTAGATGATCAGACAAGGTAGACCAAGGCTTGCCAGTGTGCACCCACGCGTCTTTGACTTTTAGGTTACGCACATATATCCGGTCCAGACTGAGTACTGGCAGCTTAGCAGGAAAGGTTGGAGACAGCTTGCCATGACAGTGTCTAAACGCTTCTATCATGCCTAGATTAGAAGCTAGTCTATCGCAAGACATCCGCTTCCAATCATTGAAGTCGCCGGCCAAAATAAGCGGCTGATCATCATCGATCTCGTTACGCATATATTGACTAATCGCTTCGTACTGCTTAACTCTATCGCGCTCAAAGAGGTTCAAATGCGCGCACAAGATAACTAGTGGCTTCTCCCACCCTAAAGGCTGTACTTCGCAATGTAGTACCCCGCGCTGCTCCAGTTTATTCACCGTAATATTGACATTGTGTTTAGGATCTAATGGAAAGCGGCTTAATACTGCATTACCGTGATGACCGTTTTCGTACTCTGAGTTTTTGCCATAGCTGTTTTGTAGTTGCAGATATTCACCAAACCACTCATGCTGCGACTGATCGGGATACTCATTGTATTGCATATTGCGTTTGAGATTTTGGCCTTGCACTTCTTGTAAGCACAGTACATCAGAACCGATGGACTCTAATGCTTGGGCAATACCTTGCATTTTGACCTGCCGATTCAGTGGCGACATGCCTTTATGTATGTTGTAACTGGTTAAAATAAAAGATTGTGTAGTCATAGAGTTGGCATTCTTGAGCTAAGAAAAGGGATGGGTCTCATAAATTGATAGTGAAACCACTACCTAACCATAGGGTTAAGATAAAAGAGCATTGATCCGTAGCGAACCAATGCTCTGTTTAGATCTATTTACGCTTTATGGCCATGACTTATTCATTAATCATGACTTCATGGACGCTGACTAGTAGCGAGTAACCAGAGCGATCGGCTGATCTTCACCCATAATCTCTTCAGGTAAGAAGATAACATCACCGCCGTTATGCATAACGTGCTCGATGATAACGCCAATCGCATCATCAGTAACCCCTTCTCCCGATGCATCATCTACAGGGGTTAAAGACTGCGCTTTTTCGTCAATCTTAGCTGGCTGGATGTACCAACGACGCACATATAGGGTCTCGCCGGCGCCTTGAAAGGCACTGCGATAGACTTCTTGTAGGTCAGTCTGTAGCATACTGGCACCGCGTGCTTTGTCAATCTCGCCCATCGCCTCAGTATGTAATGAGCTGCGATACTCTTCCACCGACTCTTGCACACTATCGATGATATGCTGAGCACTGCCATCATCTAGATTGGTCACATTGGATACTGTAGCGATGATATTATCAGGACGGTCACAGACTTCTTTATAGTAACCGATATTTTTTGCATCACCGACGATAACTAGAGGTAGCTTATGCTCACCCCATAGCTCTTGTACGCTTTTATCGACTTGGTTAAAGAACTCTTTTAGATGGCTGCTTTCGTTATTTGATGAACGATCCGAACCACCATCGCTAGTCATATATAAGCCGTTGTTATCAATAGGGAAAGGTATGTTTTCCATATTGTTTTGCTTATCATCCTCAGGCTGAAACTCTGCTACTACGCGATCATTAGAGGCTTCAATCAAGCGCGCCATATTACGGGTAATGACCACCGCATAAAAGTGTACTGCGCTTGCCATATCACGGACTAAATCACGTGTTGCAAAGCTATCGGAGATGACTACCCGCTCAGTCGTATCTATAGGCATACGCACCACTTGTACATCATCTGTACTTGCAAAGATAGCTAGAGTATCGAGGTTATAATTATGATTTAATTCATCTATCTTGGCGTGAATACCTTCTAAAATCGTTGTTGCGGTCTGCTTATCATATTCTTTATTTAGACGGTCTTCGGCAACTTTTAGCTGGTTCTTTAGGGCAATAGGATCTTTTTCGTTTGCAGGATGCTCACGGTGGGTTTTGACAAAGATACTTACCGCAGGGTTTGCTTTGGTTTCGCGTAAACTCTTAAGCGTCGCTTTCATAAATCATGCTCCTTATTTTATTATCGTTTGTTTTCTAGTAGTTTTGTTTTTTAGTGCTAGTCTTTCAGTGCTTTTCTATTGGTGATTGTCTTTTAGTGTTTATCTTTAAGTGATTGTTGTCTTAACAATTATGATGCTAGCAATTTCACTCTATAAGCTATATGGTTGCTTTGCAAGCAAATGATAAGGCTTTGTAAGCAAATTAAAATAAATCCTAGATTCATCATACCGCTGGCTATCGCTCAATCCCATCAAAAATGCAGCAATAAGCGTTCGTGCCAATAGCAGGACGTCATTAACATATCGACTTATTGGGCACGAGCTATAGCATCAGAGCCATGACATAGTATGCGAAAAACACTCGCTATAATTCGCTATAGCTATAAAAGCTTGCGGCTTGCATTCTCCACCAAACATACCCATCTTTTATCTTATACCTATTTTTAACCCTTACTTTGGATATTTTTATGACTGCTTTAGCGACCCATTTGCGCCTTGTTGATTTTCCTTCAGCAACGCCTAATCATTTACAACAACAAGTCACGAAAGCTATCGATGAAGCCAATGACTTTTTGGATCAGCTCAGTGCCTCTCAAGACCAAGACTCTACCCCGATACGCGCGGAACAAGCGCTTGATGATATCATGCAGTTCGATCATATTAATTTAGCACTAGATCGTAGTTGGGGCGTGTTGTCGCATCTTAATAGCGTGATGAGTAATGATGATATTCGCCACGTGCACCACGAGTTGCTACCGATGTTATCGGCTTATGGTACTCGTGTTGGGCAGCACAAGCCGCTTTTTGAGCGCTACCAAGCGATCGCTGAGGATACAGAGCTCTACTCTCAGCTTGAGCCTGCGCGCACACGGGCGATTGCTTTGGCGCTACAAAGGTTTGAGCTATCAGGGGTAGCGCTGCCAAAAGCGCAGCAAGAGCAGTTTGCCACTATTCAAAGCAAGCTATCGACTCTGTCCGCCACTTTCTCCGATCACATCTTGGATGCAACCCAAGCTTATGCTTTGCCTCTACAAAATGAGCAATTGGCAGGGGTAACGGAGAGCGGTCTTGGTCTGCTAGCCGATGCAGGCGAGCAGTATAAGGCTCATCAGCTGGCCTGTGATAAGCTAACGCAAGCTGAAATCGATGCGCTGCCGACGCCTTATTATGTGGCGACGCTCAATATTCCTGTTTATTTAGCCGTGATGACACACGCCGATGATCGTCAGCTCCGCGAAACTTTATACAAAGCTTATGTCACGCGCGCCTCAGAGTTTGATACTCATACCAACGCCAAAGGTGAGTCGTTAAACAACGCCGATATCATGAGTGACATCCTACAGCTACGCGAACAAAAAGCGGCGCTGCTTGGCTTTGATAACTATGCCGAGGTGTCACTATCGACGAAGATGGCGGATAACGTCGCTGAGGTCGAGACGTTTTTACGCAGCTTAGCGGCCAAGGCAACACCCGTTGCCCAGCAAGATCTAGCGCAGTTACAAGAGTGTGCCAAAGAGTATGGTATTACCGACTTACAGCCTTGGGATAACGCTTATATCGCCGAAAAAGTGAAGCAAAATAAGTTCAATCTATCCCAAGAAGCCATACGTCCTTATTTCCCTTTACCCAAAGTCATTGAGGGATTATTTGCCATTGTTGAGCGACTTTATGGCATCACCGTTATTGAGCAAGACTCAGCGGATAATGAAGCGAATACGTCCGCTTCGCTTTGGCACAATGACGTGCGCTTTTATCAGCTATTCGATAGCGATGATAGCTTGATTGGTGGGTTTTATTTCGATTTGTTTGCGCGCAGTGGTAAGCGCGGCGGCGCTTGGATGAGTGGCTTCCAAGCGCGCTATCGCTATGATAATGAGGGTTATGAGCAGTTGCCTGTGTGCTTTATGGTCGGTAACTTTACACCAGCCCTCGCCGGTAAACCCAGCTTACTCACTCACGATGAAGTATTGACCCTATTTCATGAGTTCGGTCATGGTCTGCACCATTTGCTAACACAAGTGAGCGTCGGCGATGTGGCCGGCGTCAATGGTGTGGAATGGGACGCCGTCGAGCTGCCGAGCCAATTTATGGAGAACTGGGCATGGGACTCTGAAGGGATTGCGCTTATTAGCAGTCACGTCGAGACGGGCGAGCCGCTACCGCAAGACAAACTTGACGCCCTGCTTGCCGCCAAAAACTTCCAAAGCGGTATGCAAACGCTGCGCCAAGTCGAGTTTGCTTTGTTTGATTTACTCATTCACGCGCAAACGCCCGCGCCCGATTACGAAGGTATTTTAGCGACACTAAACGCGGTACGCGCCGATATCGCTATCATGGATACGCCTGATTATAACCGCTTTGCCAATGGCTTTAGCCATATCTTCGCAGGCGGCTATGCGGCGGGTTACTATTCTTATAAATGGGCTGAGCTATTATCTGCTGATGCGTTTAGTAAGTTTGAAGAAGAAGGTATTTTTAATCCCAGTACTGGCAAAGCGTTTCGCGATACCATACTGTCAGTAGGAGGCAGCTTGCCTGCTAAAACCAATTTCGAGAACTTCCGTGGTCGCAGCGCGAGTATTGACGCTTTACTGCGCCATAGCGGTTTTGACATGGTAGATAGCAAAGCTGCCAATACACAGATATCAAATGAGGCCGGCTAATGCGTTATCAATCTGAGCGCCCTAAACGCCGATTTTTGGCAGGGGTGCGCTGTCCTAAATGTCAAGCGTTAGATGCTATTGTGCAAGTCAATATATTCGTTCCGGAAGCGGATGAATATATCGAATGCACCCAGTGCGATCATAGCGAGCGTCGCCCTGATTCTGATGAGGTCAGCGCAAAAAAACATCTTGAGGATCAGCTAGCACGCGATGCTATGCCGACTGGCACTCATGGTACAGTTAAGTTTAAACCTTGAGCGCAGCAATAAGTATTTTATAATTCTGTCTTTATTCTCAAGGCCTATCAACAGATAGGCTTTTTACTTTTAGTTTGCTATAGTTTTGTTATAGTATAGCCACCTGACTTCTAGTAGCCACTGGCAAGCGTATGACTTCCAAAAAACCACATTCTACCTTTAGCAAAGGCAAAAAACACCAGTCTGCAAAACCACGTCATAAAAAATGGCTAGTGGCGATATTACTTTTGCCTATTCTTATCATCGGCTATCTGTTTTGGTCGCAGCCTTCTTCTGATACCACAGTCGCACCTATGGTCGCGCCGCCGACAGTATCTCAGCAAAATGAAGCGGCTCGCTCTGCCGACCCTAGTACAGACCCTAGCGCAGAAGATGCTATTATCGAGTCGGATACCAAGAGTGATAATGATGCTATTAATGGCTCTAGCAATGACAGTATTGTTGATGAAAATTTGAGCGCTAGTAAAGATAATGCCACTGAGAATAAATCGAATGTAGCCATACCGAGCTCGAAGGCTATTACCGATGCACCTATACCAGAGACTGATACGCTCGCCAAAGAAGAGATCGACCGCTTAGCTGATGAGCATCAGCGCCTAAAAGAGCAGGAGAACATCGATGCTGAGCAAATTGAGATGACTAAGAGCTTGATGCAAATGAAAGCGCAGCAAATCGAATTACTCGAACGACAAATCGCTGAATTAGAAGCAGAGCAAGCGGCTCAATGATAATCTAGTTAGTAAGCGCTGACTTATCAAAGCTATCAACAATAGGACTATCGTCATGGCTACTATCGAGCAAACCCATACGCCTATTTTGAACAGTAACGCGCAAGTCCTTATCTTACCCGTCAATAGCGCTGGCGTCCTGTTAGATTCAGTATTAACGCGCTGCAAGACGCTTTATCCTGACAACTATCAGCGTTACCATCGCGCGTGCCGTGATGGCAGCCTAATGGTTGGCAGCTGCTTACTACACAAGCGTCAACGTGAGCTTGCCGGTCTTAGCGCCGCGCATAATGGTAATCAGCCAAACTACATTGCCAATTTAGTCATCTCTGATCACCCTTATCATTCTGCTCGCACCCGCTGGCTCACTGCAGCTTTGATAGATCTGCAACAGCAGCTGATGCCGCTGATTCGCTATCAAGGCGTCCGCAAAGCCGCTTTATTAGCGCGTCCCCTCCTCGCCTCTAGCTCTGCTAATAGGACTGAACCTAACCGTACTGGTCTGACGACAGAGACGACGGCTCTTCCTTTGGATTGGCATTCAGTGGTTCTACCCTTGATTAATCAGCACTTGCAAGCGCTCCCTAAATTACGTATTGCAGTGCATACTCCTAAGAGCCTTTCGCTATAAAGGAGGCTACTTTACAAAGTGGCTATTGTATAATTTTGACTCATCACCCGTGTTCAAAGCGTGTTTTGTAAAATACCCTGTATAGTAAAATCAAAATATGCTAAAAACAGTGCTTACTACTTAATGACTAAAGCGACGAGCGAGACTGTCGTTAAGCGGCGACGAATGCCGCGACTTAAAGCATTTTGATATAAAGCGTCGCGATCTACAGTATTATAATTTTCTGACAAAAGGACTGTCTATGAAAACCCTCAGAACTCCCGACTCGCATTTTGATAATCTACCTGACTTCGATTTTGCGCCAAATTATTTGATGGTTGCTGATGGCGACGGCGGCGAGCTGCGCGTACATTATCTAGATGAAGGTAATAAAGACGCTGACCCTATATTACTACTGCATGGTGAGCCGTCATGGTGCTACCTGTATCGCAAAATGATACCGATTCTGACCGCAGCGGGACACCGTGTTATCGCGCCGGACTTGCCAGGATTTGGGCGCTCGGACAAGCCGGCCTCACGTACCGACTACACTTATCAGCGCCATGTTGACTGGATGCAATCGCTAGTGGAGCAGCTAGATTTGCAAAATATCACTCTGTTTTGTCAAGATTGGGGCGGTCTGATTGGGCTACGACTTGTCGCGGATAACTCTGAGCGCTTTGCGAGAGTCGCGGCTGGCAACACCATGCTTCCCACCGGCGATCATGACCCTGGTGAGAGCTTTCGTCAGTGGCAGCAGTTCTCACAGGACACGCCAGAGTTTCATGTTGGCGGTATCATCAACGGCGGTACAACTACTGAATTATCACAGGCGACCATAGATGCATACAACGCGCCCTTCCCTAATGAGACCTACAAAGAAGGCGCAAGGCAGTTCCCTATACTAGTGCCAACGACGCCTGATGATCCCGCCTCAGAGGCTAACCGCGCCGCTTGGGGCAAGCTTGGTCAATGGACTAAGCCTTTTATCACTCTATTTGCGGACTCCGACCCTGTGACTGCAGGCGGAGATAAAATTATGCAAAAGCTGATACCAGGTACCAAAGGTCAAAAGCATACTACAATTGCTAACGCCGGTCATTTTTTGCAAGAAGATCAAGGTGAGCATATAGCTGAGTTATTAGCACAGTTCATCGCTGACAACCCATAGTAGGATATACTCTCGATAAACCTGCCGCAGAGCGCTCTTTATTTATGTTGTCATATACGAGTAAAGAGTTACTGTATATGCAGCAACTCCTTATCGTGTTTACTTCTGTAGCCGTTAAATAGTAGTTTGATATCAACACCTTGTTTAAGCTCAGATCATCCCTTAACATCCTTTTTAAGAGTATGAGATAAATCTTAACTCACTTTTATAAAGGATAAACAACAATGTCAAACAACAATAATAGCTCTAATCAAACTCAAGCAAATCAAGATCAGACGCAGTCTTATGATAATGATACAGTTACAGGCGTAGAAGTCGTCAAAGACGATACTGTGGTCTATGAAGATGGCGACTTTGAAGAGTATAACGAAGCGCATGATTTTGAAGAAGATAGTCAAGACAGCTCGGCTAAAGACAGTTCAACTAAAGACAGCATCGAAGATCTAAAACAGTCAGTCGACCAAACATCGAATAATGACAAAGATGACCAGTCGCAAAAAGCGAGCAAAGATAAAGACACTGATAAAGAGCAAACGTCTAATAAAGCAGACAATGCTAAAAACAAAGCTAGCAGTGATAAAGAGAAGTCTAAACCTAGCGAAGATGATAAAGACTCGCAAGACAGTAAAGCTGGCAAGAAAGATAGTGCTGATAAAGAGGACAAATCTAGCTCAGCTATGGCAGGTATTTATCAGTGGGCCTCAAAGCTCAAAGATGACCTGACCTCTGATACTGGCGGCATGACTCAAGACGTCTCTGAAAAAGCGACGGCTATGATGCTCGGTAAACTTGTCGATGCTGCAGACCTTGAACTGGCTGCGTTTGATAAAAGCTTAGAAGTTGCAAAAAACCTCATCGCGACGGCAGAAGAGAGACGCGAAAAGATTGTCGCTCGTAAGGACAAGTATCAAGGTATGATCGATCAGCTAGACCAAGAATAATCCCTTTAATTGATCAGCTTCGAAGTTTAAAGTGCTACGAATCCAATGTCGGATGTTTACTTTTAAGCATTCGGCATTGGATTTTTCGTTAACGTTTTAAAAGAACTTTATTCTATATATCGCCACTAGTGGTTTTTTATATCCAAAATCTTTGACATATTATTGCTACCAACAAGCCCTTAGAGCTTAATTATTTTGAAAAAACAGACCAGCCTGTCTGCTCTCCGAGTAGCTCTAAAGCTTTGGTCCCAAGTTTCGAGTTGCCGACTGAATTTAGGCCCGGTGACCATACTGCAATTGCGCCTTTGCCTGGTGCTATGGTAAGAATACCGCCACCGACGCCGCTTTTACCCGGTAGACCCACCTGATAAGCAAACTCTCCAGAGCCATCATAGTGACCACACATCATCATCAACGAATTGATCCGCTTAGATTGCTGCGGGCTGATTACCTTTGCCCCTGTGGGTTGATTGACGCCATTGGAGACCAAAAACAGACCGGCACGGGCCAACTGCTCACAGCTCATCGCAATCGAGCATTGATAAAAATAAGTGTTGAGAATGTTATCGACATTGTGCTGTAGATGACCGAAGGATTTCATAAAATGCGCAAGCGCCGCGTTGCGATCTTCGTGGTCAATCTCAGACGTCGCTACTTTGTAGTCAAAGCAGATCGTCTCATCGTCTGCGATAAAGTGCACAAACTGCAATATTTCATCTAATATTTCTGTGGGCTCGCGTCCGAGCATTATCGCATCGACCACAGCAATGGCGCCTGCATTGATAAAAGGGTTGCGCGGCCTGCCCGATTCATATTCTAGTATAGTGATCGAATTAAAAGGATCACCCGAAGGTTCGCGGCCGACATGACGCCAAAGCGCGCTGCCGAGTTTGCTCAGCGCAAGGGTTAATGTAAATACTTTGGAAATACTTTGTATAGAGAACAGCGTTTTGGCGTCGCCTGCCGAGTACATTTGCCCATCCGGGGTCGCAACAGCAATGCCGAATTGATTGGGGTCGACATGGGCGAGCTGCGGAATGTAATCTGCCACTTTTCCGCGCTCTGTCTCTAGCGCCATTTGGGCGGTAATGTCATCCAAGATTTGTTGCATCATAAGGAGTAACCGTGTTTTATAAGTTTTCTTAAATAGCGGTGATTTTAACTTAATTTAGCAGGATGTTGCGTGCAGCTTACGACACTCAACATTGTAAAGTACAAATTACTTTCATCATATTATTCAGAAGCAAAACCCATACAAAAACCGCCCTAACTATGAAGCTAGAGCGGTTTTTGTATTTGTACTCAATTAGATTGAGCTAAAACTATTTATTCAGCAGCGGCATCTTGCTCAACGCCTTTCATAGTCAGCTTAATGCGACCACGGTTATCGACGTCTTGTACTAAGACTTTAACGGTTTGGCCCTCAGATAGATAGTCAGAAACATTCTCGACACGCTCTTCAGCGATTTGTGAGATGTGTACCAGACCATCTGTATTTGGTAAGACGTTCACGAATGCGCCAAAGTCTACGATACGCGCGACAGTACCTTCATAAGTTTTACCGACTTCAACCTCAGCAGTAAGCGCTTCGATTTTACCGATAGCGGCTTTGGTTGCGGCTTTGTTTTCGCCAAAGATACGGATGGTACCAGCATCATCGATATCGATGACAGCACCTGTCTCTTCAGTTAGCTGACGGATCATCGCGCCGCCTTTACCGATGACGTCACGAATCTTATCAGGGTTGATCTCAATCACTGCATAGTTCGGTGCATGCGCATTGATTTCAGTACGGCTCTCAGGCAGTACTTTATTCATTGCATCTAAGATATGGATACGACCCGCATGAGCTTGCTTAAGCGCTTGCTCCATGATGTCCGGCGTAATGCCTTCGATTTTAATATCCATTTGCAGGGCGGTGATACCGTCTTTAGAACCAGCAACCTTAAAATCCATGTCTCCAAGATGATCTTCGTCACCTAAGATGTCAGATAAGACCGCAAAGCGCTCGCCTTCTTTCACTAGACCCATAGCGATACCAGCGACTGGTGCTTTAAGTGGCACGCCTGCGTCCATCAAGGCAAGGCTAGCACCACAAACAGAAGCCATAGAAGAAGAACCGTTTGATTCTGTGATCTCTGATACCACGCGGATGACATACGGGAAGCGTTCGCTGTCTGGTAGCATCGCTTGCACACCGCGGCGCGCTAGGCGACCATGACCAATCTCGCGACGCTTTGGAATGCCTTCGCGGCCGGTCTCGCCCACTGAGAAATGCGGGAAGTTATAATGCAACATGAAATGATCACGGATCGTACCCGCTAATGAGTCAATCATATTGACATCACGGCTGTTACCCAAAGTGGTGGTCACTAGCGCCTGAGTCTCACCGCGAGTAAATAATGCTGAACCATGCGTATAAGGAAGCACGCCAACTTGTACGTCTAGCGCACGCACAGTATCCAAATCACGGCCGTCGATACGCGGCTTACCTGACAAGATGTTGTCACGTACCGTACGATACTTAAGGTCATTATAGATGTCTTTTAGCTCAGCGACTTTGCTACTGTAGTCCTCAGACTCGCTATCACCTGCTAGCGCTTCGATAGCGGCGTCTTTAATTTCATCAAGTTTCGTGTAGCGATCTTGCTTGTTTTTAATGCTATAAGCATCAGCCACTTGCGCGCCGAACTGCTCTTTCATAGCAGATTCTAGCTTCTCATCGGTCTTTGGTGCTTCATACTGCTGCTTAGCCGTACCGACTTCCTCAGCTAGCGAGATAATATTATCGATGACAATTTGCTGCTGCTCATGACCGTAGAGTACCGCACCAAGCATTTGATCTTCTGAGAGCTCAGCGGCCTCAGATTCAACCATCAGTACAGCAGACTTAGTACCAGCAACCACTAGATCAAGATCACTCTCTTCGAGCTGTTCAAGTGTTGGGTTTAGGACGTATTCGCCATTCATAAAGCCAACACGCGCCGCTGCTACAGGGCCATTGAATGGCGCATCAGAGATAGCCAGTGCCGCTGAAGCACCAATGAGGGCTGCGATATCAGCAGACTGAGTCTTATCTGACGAGACAACCGTCGCTGTGATTTGAACTTCGTTGACATAACCTTCAGGGAATAACGGACGAATCGGACGGTCGATAAGACGTGAGGTTAAGGTTTCGTTTTCACTAGCACGGCCTTCGCGTTTGCCATAAGCGCCTGGGATTTTACCCGCAGCATACATTTTTTCTTGATAGTTAACGGTCAACGGGAAGAAGTTTTGACCTTCTTTAGCGTCAGACTTGACGACCGCTGCAACTAAAACCGTAACACCGCCCATATGTACCATAATAGAGTTTGCTTGACGGGCAACACGGCCAGTCTCGATAACGACTTGCTGGTCGCCATATTGAAACTCACGGGTAATGGTATTAAACATTGACTGGTTTGACATATAAATTTTTTCCTAATGTTGAATGACGAAAATGATAGTCGCCTGTATAAACAGCGCGCGTATCGCTCGTTAAAACTTTTAATAAATGCTTTGGCGCCTGACGACTATCGATAAGCTAAACAAACCAAGCTCCACCGCGCCTATAGTAACTTATGTGCTTATATTAACTAATGTGCAAGTACTGGCACTGAATAAAAATCCATATATTATATTTTACTTCTTTATAAACTTGATAACGCTACTAGTATCAATAATCTTGATAGCACTTTTATACCATCGCCTATTTTACAGAGATTTGTGGCCATTGACCAATTAATTGCAACCCTAAGCACTCTTTATGTTAGCGACTGGTTATTGTCATAACAGGCTTTGCGACCTCTGCTATTTTACAATCTGGTTTACCACTTCAAATAATGATAATGGGTCAACTATCCATACGGCATAAAAAAACGGTGTGAAACTATTCCACACCGTCTTATACTGCTCAAGTCTTGCTGTATTAATCTCATCTACCTTATCGGTAGAGGTTAAATTAACGACGCAGACCTAACTGGTTGATCAAAGTAGAATAACGACCAAGATCTTTACCTTTTAGGTAATCAAGTAGTTTACGGCGAGTGTTAACCATACGGATAAGACCACGGCGGCTATGATGATCGCCTTTGTGCTCTTTAAAATGGTTCTGTAGATCGTTGATACGAGCACTCAATAGAGCAACTTGTACTTCTGGTGAGCCAGTATCGTTTTCGCCGCGTTGGTATTGGGCGATGATTTGTTCGCGATCGGTATTCGTTAGCATAATAGTCTCCAGCAATGCTAAGAGTTAAATAACTTATTCAATCAATTTGAACGGTTATCAAACTATAAAGTAAATAAAATAGCCCACTTCTCATTCAGGGCAACCCTGCATTACTAGAGTTACCCTATTGACAAGCAAGCTTAGGTGGTTAGCTTCAATTTAAGATATAAGCAATACCAAGTCGGTGAAACCATGACGTTGATAAAATTATCGTAATGGTAAGTCTGTAGTCTAAAGACTATAAGCCTTCCCTATTAAAACTTGGCGCTAGTATAACAAAAAACGGCTCAACTAGCAGCAATTATTCGCAGTAGTTTGAACCGTTTACAATTTAAGCCGTGTCCACTCTAAGCTATTTGTAGTTTAAATTATATAAACTAGAGTAGACATGGCAAAAGTATCGATAGTTATCAGTTAGCTTACTTTTTATTCAGATCGTCTTCTTTAGCAGTTCCGCCTAAAGCATCATTATCTAAAGGGGCAGTTGTTGCCTCGGCTAAGCTATCAGGACTCTTATCTTCTTTTGGGTTGATGTCGTCAGCTAGCTTTTCGATCCGCTGCTCTTCTGTGTCCATGTTTTTCTCTGACTTATCCATATTATTTCCCTATCTGATTGCGTTGACCTGTTGTTGTCTTGGCATTCAATGAATACTTACTGAAAATTAAGCTATTACTTATCTTTCTTAGCTTCTTTTACATTATCAGCAATACGATCTGCTGCAGCTTCACTATCTGTCGTGTGGTTGTCTTCTGTCTGGCTCTTAAGAGACGCTTCTGCTGACTCTGAACGCTGCTGTTCAAGCTTAGTATCGTTTGGGTTAGGCTGTGTCATAATAATATCCTCTGTAAGTTAAGTTATCATTGTTAAATGATTGGTTATCAAAATTATCTAATTTTTAGAATGTATTAGTATCTGTAAAAAACGGCTCATTTAGACAGTGCTTTATCGATAGCTTCAACGAAATTATCAATATCATCTGGGTTGCGTGAAGTGATTAAGTTACCATCGACCTGCACGGTTTCATCAACGAAAGTTGCTCCGGCATTCTCTAAATCTGTCTGTAAGGAATGATAGGCCGTCAAGGTTCTACCTTTAGCAATACCAGTATTAATAAGTGTCCAAGGCGCATGACAGATAACAGCTAAAGTCTTATCGCTGTCATTAATAGCTTTTATGATGCTATGGGCTTGCTCGTTACCACGAATGGTATCAGCGTTAACGGTACCACCCGGCAATACTAAAGCATCGTACTCATCGGTATTCGCCTCTTTGGCAAAGATATCAGCAGTGAACGTATCACCCTTATTGACATCCTGATTCATCGCCTGAACTTCTTTGTCATCGTTGGTTGTTATGAGCAGTGTCTTATAACCTTTGTCTTTAAGCTTATTATTGACCTCTTCGTACTCAGCTTGTTCAAAGTTATTATGTAATAAAAATGCAATAGTCTTCATGGACCACCTCTTTTATTCGTAACGTTAATTTAGCTTGCTGGTATTATCATTATGATTGCTTAGATTCACTTTAATAGTGTGCTATTAAGTGCTATTGTTATTTGATGTCTCAAACTTTCCTTCACTGGAATTATAGTTATTATTTACTTAGATTAACACACCAAGTGCAACGCTAATTAATATTATAGAACGCCTGCATAGGCGTCTTAAACCCTAATCGT
>NZ_JBEOPC010000033.1:0-35249 GCF_040309765.1 Psychrobacter sp. TB20-MNA-CIBAN-0197 | reverse complement strand
GCCAAAAACATTCTTGCGGTCGGGCTTGACCGTCTTGTAGAAGGAATCCCCTCCGTTTAGGGAGGGGAGGAAGTCAAACCTTAAGTCTAGATAGCAAGTTTCGATAGAGCTATCGTAGAATATTGAGGTATGAACCCTGTGCAGAGATGATGGATGTTTAATGAATTAATCTTAGTTAGCCAAAGGTAAGATAATACGTACCAAAACACCTTGAGAGGGACTGCTAAGAGTTTTAGTTGCTGTATGGTTTATATAGTCATCTACGTTATCGATACTAACGCTACCGCCATGATGCTCAATGACTTGCTTGACTAAAGTTAATCCAAGCCCCGTACCTTTTTTCAAATGATTACCGTTTGCTTGAGGCGATTGTTTTTGATGCGATAGACTAAAATAACGATCAAAGGCTTTGGCAATAGCGTAATCAGGGAGTGGCTGGCCATCATTTAAGATATCAATCGTGACGCTGTTTTGTGCCGTCGTCACCTCAATACTCACCTCATTGCTAGCGAAATAAATGGCATTATCAAGGACGTTTTGCAGCGCTTGCACCAACCAAAAGCGATCGGCTGCAACGGTAGTCTTGGCTAAGAGAGCAGGTGAGTAAACTTGCTCAGCGGCGATATGGTTTATCTGCTTATGATCAATAAGAAGCTTGATAGGGGTTAGATGACGCTGCTGAACCTTGACGCTACTGTCTTTTATTAAGCTAGTGAGGATAGGAGTTAGCGAGATAGCTTGACGGTTTAATCTAAAAGTGGGCTGCTCAACTTTCGCCAGCAGTAACAGCCGATCAATGAGCTGCTGCATTTTGATACTCTGCTCGCCAATCGCTTGGCTAAGCATCTGCCTATCGTCTAGATCTAGATTGTCATCTTCTAATAGCTCACCGCTTGCGCGAATAGCGGTCAGAGGACTCTTTAGCTCATGAGTCAGCGTGTGTACATAGTCGCTAACGTACGCTCTATTCTCTAACCGATGTTTCATCGACTCGATAGTGTCGGTCAAGCTGTTGAGCTCATGAGCTAAATAAAAGTATGGCTTTTTAGTGTCCTCGGCAAGCGCGCTAGTATAGCGAGTCACAAGACTGATACTTTGCTGCAGCCACCAAGCGACAAGTCCTGCCAAAATCAGTGAAACAATACTAATAAGTAGAGTCGTGATCAGCATACGCTGGCGCGTATTATTGAGATAGGGTAAGACGCTATCGACCGGTTTACCGACACTGACCACGCCAATCAAGTGACCTAAATCATCCTTGATAGGCTGAGCGACATACATAATTGAGCTGCCGCGGGTGCTGTTAGTGTCAGGCGTACTGCGCGCGCCGTACTGGCCTCTAAGGGTCAGATACACATCGTTCCAGCGGCTATAGTCTGCGCCTTCAGCATTATCAGATGCGGGTAGGGAGTCGTACAGAACGATGCCTTGACTATTGGTAACGTAAAGCCGAAAGCTGCTCGCCGTTTTTTGCTTATATTCAGGCTCATTATCTAGGTTATAAGCGGTTTTAGCCGTTTTACTTTTAATACTGTGATCTTTAAAGCTAGCGGGTTGAGCGATAAAAGCGCTATCTAACTGTTGCTGATAGGCGGTATTTGATATTTGCCCTGATTGTACAGGTTCTTGGAGATTGGCAGCCATCATCTTACTGGTATCGAACAAAGTATCTTCAATGACTTGCTGCGCGGTAGGCTTGACGTGCTCAAATAGCTGCGTAAATACCACAATGCCTGAGACTATCAGGATCAAAGCCACCGCTAACCAAATCCGAAAAAATATACTTAAATTTAGCGGCTGTTTAGGCTGAGCTTGCTGCTGAGACGTACCCATTGGATGCAGCTTAGTATACCAATTGTTTTGACTTACATCGCTATTGGCATTGCTATTGGCATCGGCATCGCTATTGATCTGCGTATCAGCACTATTTTTGTGTTTGGAAGTAGACATTAGGCAGGACACAGTCCATAGCCCAGACCACGATGGGTATGGATGACATCGATATCAGGATGAATGCTGGCCAGCTGCTTACGGATAGATTTGACATGGCTGTCTATCGTTCTTGCCAATCGGTGATCAGGATAATCGCTGATCGCATTTAACAGCTGTTCACGACTAAAGACTTGATTAGGCGCTTGCAATAAAGCCAATAAGATTTTGCGCTCAGTATTGCTCAGCTCAAGCTTTTGTCCATCCCAAGTCAGCGAATAGTTCAACGGCTGATAGTGCCAGTCTCCTGAGCTATAAGTATAGCTGACCGGCGATTGTGAGACTAAACCGGCATCATCTATAGTCTTATCAGACTCCTTATACTGACTAGATAACTGCTCACGTCGCCAAACCGCTTTCAATCTTGCCACTAATTCTCGCGGGCTAAAAGGCTTAGCACAATAGTCATCACCGCCCATCTCAAGCCCTAAGATACGGTCAACCTCATCGCTACGCGCGGTCAAAAATATAATCGGTATATCCTTTAAACTACCCAATTCAGAGTCATGACGAATCTGTTGGCATAAGCTTAGGCCATCACCGTCTGGTAGCCCCACATCCAAAATAATCGCTGATAACGCTTGTACCTCTGCGTCATGCAAACGACGCAGCTCTGGCAATACACTACTAGCATTGTCAAGCCAAGTGATTTGCCAGCCTTCACGCTTACAAGTCACTTTGAGTGACATAGCGATAGCCGGATCGTCTTCTACTAAGAGGATATGAGTCATAGCGTTTTATCTTAATTGTTTTTGGGTGTCTAAAAGACAGCTGCCGTATTTATGAGCTTTGCCATTGAAAAGTCGCAGGCTAGCATCATAAATACAGATAATTGTTAGAAGCATAATTTTTGTAATAAAGCTATCCTAGCATAGATAGCTGAGAAGACTATGTGACAAGCAAGCAAAGCGTATGAAAAACTTATGGATAATCACTCTGCTAAGAATCACAAGACTTGAAGATGCTTTGTAGGTAATAATAATTTGTCTGAACTGAAATAAGGAAATTGTATGAGTAATTATTTGGATGTGGTCACCGTAGAGCATAATCCTGCGAATAAGCCCATTGAGCGCGCGGTGATTTGGCTGCACGGTCTTGGCGCGAGCGGACATGATTTTGAGCCAGTCGTGCCGCAGTTGGGTCTCGATAATGATATGGCGGTAAGATTTATCTTTCCGCATGCGCCGCAGATACCCGTAACTATTAATGGCGGTATGGTGATGCCGGCTTGGTACGATATTTTAGAGATGAGTCTTGATCGCAAAATCGACGTAGCACAAATCGAGAAATCCTCGCAGCAAATTCGCGATTTAATTCAGCGCGAGATTGAACGCGGGGTCAAACCTGAGCATATTGTCATCGCTGGGTTCTCGCAGGGCGGGGCAGTGGCCTACCATGTGGCGCTAAGCTATCCACAGCGCTTAGCTGGTCTTATGACCTTGTCTACTTATTTGGCAACCAATGATAGCCTAAGCTATAGTGATATTAATAAAGACTTACCGATTCTCATTGAACACGGCGTGCAAGATCCGGTAGTGCCAGTAGTATTAGGCCAGCAAGCCCAGCAGCTATTGACAGATAAAGGCTATGACGTTGAATTCAACACTTATCCCATGGCGCATCAAGTCTGTATGCCGCAAATCCAGAATATCGGTAAATGGTTAAATAAGGTTTTAGCTTAACTTTTTCTTATAAATATTGCCTTATAAATGGTCTCTTAGCTATTGAAATCAGGTGAGTTGACCCTATATAGTAAGTAGAGTAATTAAGACAGATGGATAAGCTTTAAACGTAATAGCCAACCTGTAAATTAATGTAATAACTAACGGTTATAGGTTGAGTCAAAGCTAAAGTTAGTCTAAAATACTCAGTCTTATTGGGGATGTTCTGGCTTCGACGCTGGTGATGAAACTCAATGATGCATGTCGAGAGTGTATGTCCTCTCGTAAATCAAACATATATTGTTATAGTCGCAAACGACGAAACTTACGCTCTAGCAGCTTAAACCCTGCTTACTGCGCTGCCGATTACCTATAGTTGGTTAGCCCAGTTGAAGCGTCCGTATATAGGTTCGCCACAAGGGATTGTCTCAATCGCTTGGGTTCAAAAGTAGAGACTCGTCCAATCCATCCTGACTGTCGGATCGGTGCGGACTAAAACTAAAGACAGAAACTAAACATGTAGAGTCATGAGCGTAATGCTGGCGGACGCGGGTTCAACTCCCGCCATCTCCACCAAACACTGATAAAGGGCTGACCGTCATAGACCGTCAGCCCTTTATTTTGGGCGTTTTTTGGGTTTTGAGTATCTTATAGGGGTATGGCGTCCTATATAGAATGTTGGTATTATTGTTGGTATTAGAGTTTATACACCTTTTCAATACCAACAAAGGATAGTCAAATGCCCTTGACTCATACGGTTATCAATAAGCTACAGCCTAGCGATAAAGCTACCCTAAGCAAGCGACCTGACAAGCATAGTGACGGTAACGGGCTGCAACTATGGGTTAGATATACGGGCGTTAAGTCATGGATTAGCGCCTACCGCTGGCAAGGTAAACAGCAAACCTTAACTATTGGCACTTATCCAGTCATGAGCTTGCAAGATGCAAGGCAGCGCAATATTGAGATCAAACGCTTAATAAAAGACGGTGTGAACCCTAAAGATCATAAAAAAGAGCAGCAAGCCAGCCAAAGCGGTTCTAATATTTTCGATAACATAGCCCAGTCATGGTATAGCGAGCGCAAAACCTACCTAGCCGAAAGCACCTTTAGCCGTAACTATTCCGCCTATATGCGCGATGTAAAGCCCTCCATTGGTCATAAAGATATAAACGACATAACCGCGCCTGACATATTGGCTATTGGTAAAGCAGTAGAGAGCCGCGGCGCTAGTGAGATGGCAAGGCGTACCATTAGAGAAGTAGGGCAGATATTCAAACATGCCATACGCAATGGACTAGCCACACATAACCCAGCCACCGACCTAGCCGAAGCAATCAAACCACACAAAACGACCAATCACCACCGTATCACTAGCCAGCAACTACCTAAGCTACTAAAAGACATAGATGCTTATGGTGGTGATGCACTGGTAAAGCTAGGGTTATGGTTCTTATGCTATACGTTTGTACGCACCAATGAGATCCGCTTCATGGAATGGCAAGATATAGATTTTGAGCGCGGCTTATGGACTATACCAGCTGATAAGATGAAAGCAGGGCGCTTGCATATCGTACCACTAGCACCGCAAGCCATAGCGATACTGGAGCAGATCAAGGCGCTAGGCTTTTCGGATCAGTACGTTTTCTTTAATACCTCAACACGCAAGCCATACAGTCAAAGCGCGTTTATCAATGCCCTATGGAATATGGGTTATAAGGGCAAGATGACAGGGCACGGCTTTAGGGGTTTAGCCAGTACCACGCTACACGAACAGGAATACATGCACGAAGCTATAGAGCTGCAATTGGCACACGATAGAGAAAACAAGATAAGTGCAGCCTATAACGGGGCGCAGCATTTAAAGTATAGAACGGATATGATGATTGAGTGGGCAAACTTCATTGATGATGCTTATGCTGGCAAGATTGATAACGTCATACACGGTAACTTTAAACAATCAGCACAAAAGCTAGGTTAAGACTTAGCAATACTAAATAAACATTGTTAGTATCACTATATGATACTATAATGACCGTAGAGCTAGGGATATACCATGCAACGTAAGCACCTAAAGACACTTAATATTATCTTTACTAAGCCTATATCAGCAAATATAAAATGGGCAGACATTGAAGCCCTATTTACAGCACTAGGGGCAGATATTAGCGAAAGGGCAGGATCAAGAATAGCGGTAGTGTTAGATGGTGAAGTACAGGTCTATCATCGACCACACCCCCAGCCAACAACCGATAAAGGCGCAGTAGCTAGCGTTCGCAAGTGGTTAGATAGCTTAGGATATAGTCCTATTAATGAAGCCAAAGATAGTGCCCCCGTAACTAATGACAGTGAGGAATAATCATGCAAAACATTATGATGATTAATGACCATAAAGCCATTATTCAATATGACCCTGAACTAGGTTTATTGCGTGGAGAATTTGTAGGGTTAAATGGTGGGGCTGACTTCTATGCTGACAGTATCACAGCCTTACAGAATGAAGGTGAACAGTCATTACAAACTTTTTTAGACGTTTGCCAAGAAAACGGCATTGAGCCTTATAAAAGCTTTTCAGGTAAGTTTATGACCCGTATGCCAAGTGAGCTACACGAGCAAGTAACGACTATTGCTACTAGCCACGGTATGAGCCTTAATCAATGGATTACTGACACACTTGCCAATGCTGTCAATAATGAGGGCATGGCTTAGCACCAACTATGCAAGGCTAGGACTAATTACCCGAACGACAGCTATTTACACACCCTTATGCTGTCACTGCCTTGCACCTATTTTTAAGGGTGTAGGGGTGTGATGTGGGATATTTTGACAATATAAAAGAACAATTAGACAAGCAATTCATATCAGTAAAGGACAGCATAACATTCATATTTCATCAGGATAATTGCACTTATCAAGATGCCTTTAATCTTGTGGTAAAAACATTAATCTTGGGGCTGTAGTAGATAAGCACTATGCTAGACTACTTTTATGAAGATAACCCATTGTAAACTCAGTAAAAAAGTACAGCGAAGGCTGTTAGAGTTTTTCACAGCTGAAGTTACTGCTAGAACAGCCGCAGATTTGCTTGATATTCAGCCTAATACTGCTGCACTTTTTTATCATAAAATAAGACTTGTGATAGACTATCATCTCTCGTTAGAAGCTGATGAGCTTTTTGATGGTGAGGTCGAATTAGATGAAAGTTACTTTGGCGGTGTACGCAAAGGCAAAAGAGGTCGCGGGGCTGCTGGTAAAACCGCTGTATTTGGGATTCTAAAACGAAACGGTAAGGTTTATACCATTGTCGTAGCAGACACCAAACAGACTACCCTAATGCCTGTCATCAAGCGTAAAATCAAGCCTGACAGCTTTGTTTATACGGATAGCTATCGAAGTTATAATGCATTAGATGTGAGTGAGTTTAAACATTTCAGAGTCAATCATTCTAAAGAGTTTACTTGTGGTAAAAACAATCACATCAACGGCATTGAGAACTTTTGGAATCAGTCTAAACGAACGCTCAGAAAATATAATGGAATTGATAAGAAGCATTTCCATTTATTTTTAAAAGAGTGTGAGTTTAGATTTAACTATGGCTCACCATCTAATCAGCTGAAAACGCTGAAAAAATGGTGTGATATTTAATCCTTATCTACTACAGCCCCTTATTCTTTATAGTATTTAGGTGTGATGTACATGTTATTTACTACAAATACAAGGTATCAATACTAGGACGCTAGTATCAAGTACTACAGCTACTATGTTTTAAAGCGACTAAGTAGTTTTAAAACGATTAAATATCAAAGCGGGTTTAGGCAAAACTAAGAATTATCTACCTACTATAGAAGTCTCTTCTAAGCGTAAATTTGGTTATTTAATTTATCAAAATGAGCATCTCTGACTTTGGTTGTCATAATATCAAAATGAATAGAGATACCAGAGCTGTCTCTTTTAGCGTACCAGTATTCATCGTTACAGCCAGTTGGCAACTCAAAAAACTTGTCGTTGATAAAGTCGCCTACAGTATAGACGTGTCCTTCTGCATAAAAAGCATTGCCACTCGTACATACTAATTTATCACCAGTCTTAATCATGTTTGTTCTCCTACCAATTAAAACGAAGCACGCTTATGATAGTAAAATTCATGATAAAAGAACATGGAGAAGGTGCTGAGCGGTTGAATGAGTATGCCGAGCGGTAGTGTATGAAACTAAGGGCATGATATTTATAGTGTTTTGTTGAAGTCTAGTCAATTTCTATAGCCATAAAAGAAGCCAGTGACTTTATGTCACTGGCTTCTTTTTGACTTCGATTAGAGAATATAAATCTTACTCTTCAGAAGTCTCTTCGTTTTGATCAACGGCTTCTTCTTCAACGTCTTGGTCTTCGTCATCATTGTCTTCAGACAAGATAGTTACCAAGATGCTAGCAGTAACGTCGTGATGTAGCTGAATATCAACATTGTATTCGCCAATCTGACGTAGTGTACCTTCCGGAAGCTTAATCTCAGAACGGTCTACTTCTAGACCTGAGTTAGTTAGAGCTTCAGCGATATCACGAGTACCGATAGAACCGAATAGCTTGCCTTCGTCACCAGATTTCGCACGCATGATAACATTAACGTCAGTTAACGCATCAGCACGAGTCTGTGCAGTAGCGATCTCGGCAGCTTCTTCAGCTTCAAGCTCAGCGCGGCGAGCTTCGAACTTTTCGATATTCGCTTTAGTAGCAGGAAGCGCTTTGCCCTGAGGGATAAGATAGTTACGTCCGTAACCTGGTTTTACATCGACAGTTTCACCGAGTTTACCAAGGTTGACGATACGCTGTAACAAAATAATTTGCATGAGTCACTCCTAGTTAACGGTTAACCCTGATGGTTGTCAGTGTACGGAAGTAGCGACAAGTAACGAGCTTGCTTGATAGCAGTGGCTAGTTGGCGCTGATATTTAGTAGACGTACCAGTAATACGACTTGGTACAATTTTACCATTGTCACTGATGTACTGTTTTAGCAGTTCAACATCTTTATAATCGATGTGAGTGATGCCTTCAGCAGTGAAACGGCAGAATTTGCGACGGCGATAGAAACGTGCCATAAGTATTCTCCTTTAATTAGTCTTCACTGTTGTTGTCATTGTTGTCTGAACGACGTGGCGTAGCTTTACGTGCGCGTTTTTCATCGGCGTTTTTAGCTAGCTGTGACTCTTCAGTGATTGCTTCATCACGGCGCATGACTAAGCTACGGATGATGGCATCGTTATAACGGAATAACTCTTCTAACTCTTCTAGAGTCTCACCGTCAGTTTCGATGTTGAATAACACATAATGAGCTTTATGAATCTTGTTGATTGGATAAGCCAGTTGACGACGGCCCCAATCTTCTAGACGATGGATGATACCATTGTTGTCTTGAACCAACTTGATATAGCGTTCAACCATGCCGACAACTTGGTCGCTTTGGTCTGGGTGTACAATTAACACCACTTCGTAATGTCGCATTTGGACTCCTTACGGATTAGTAGCTACCGGCCCTATGCAGGTAGCAAGGAGATTTATAAGGTAAACTTAGTCTCAGCTATTATTACACAGAGCGATAAGCTTAGGATATAAAGCGCAGTATTATAACAGTACTCAAGCGTTAACACAAAGGTTAATGCGGATAAAAGGAGTTAATTGTAGCGCTTATTATTTACAAACGATAAGGCTAGCCATAAAAAAAGTAGCGACTAAGCGCTACTTTTTGAAATATTTTAATTAGGAGACGTGAGTTTACTATAGTTATTTCACTTTAGGCTGTTTAACCAGCTGTTTGCTATCTGCTTTAACCACTAAAGTTTTAGCGAGTTTGTCGTGCCAACCGATATTCTCGGGACTTTTTGAGGCCATGTAATAATGAACGGCAATCACTATAAAACCTAAAAAACTCGTAAATGAAAACAGTAGATTATAGACAATAAGTAGCAGCAACGTGCGCATCACTATCAGTTTAAAAAAGGACGGTATTCTATGCGTGGTTTGATCCACTACGCGAATACCCGTAATCAGTTTACCCAAAGACTGGCCACGCAGAATAATAAATAAGAGCTGCAGGGCAAATAAGCCAAATACCATAACTTGTGACATCATCAAAGTACCACTAGGGATGCTCTCTATTAAGGTCATTGAGTACTGATAAGCGGCGTCCATATTTTGAATATCTTGAAATTTAGTATAATCGATATCCATTTTGGTTAGGGCCAATACTAGTGGAAAGATGGCTAATATATAGAGCAAACCATTGACCGCAGTGGCTAGTATCCGCGACATGACAGGCGCTAAGATTACATCTCCGATAACGACATCATTGGCGCTTGCTACTCTAGCGCTGCCAGACTTATTAAGCGAGATATTATTGCTTGGTGAATGGTCGCGATTAGTGGTCATATCTACTTTAGACTTTTTACCATCTGTCGCTGAGCGCTCAGGCTTACCATAGAGTCTATCCAAAGAAAGTTTTTTACCGTTCAAACCGTCTTGATTGGCGCTAGTATTAGTGTCATCAGAGTCTTCTGGAAAGACAGTGACGTTACTGATAATAGAGTCATCATCACTACCATTAACGGTTGTATTATTCATGGTCGGGCGATAGTAAGGTTGATTGGCTGTCAAGTCACCGAGCCGTTGCCAGTTCGCTAAGCCTTCGTGCCACATCAAATCATCAAGCACCACCTCACCTGAGGTAAGCATGATATTGAGCTGATCTAGAGTATAAGGGCCTGCTTGGACATTATTTCGAGCAAGAAAAATTTGCATAATGAGTGATATCTTAATTCGCTGATGATAAGTTTTTGCTTTTATAAATGAATTTATTGGGTCAAAGTGACTTATAACAAGGTTAGTATTTCACTATAGGGTAAATACAGCTTAGGGTTTGCTCGCTATTTCATCAAAACTAATGATGAATAGCAAGCAAACCCTAATAATAGTGACTAGTTACGATCTTTAATAGCAGCTGCATTATGCTTAACACTACCTAAAGCTCATATCTCCTAGGTAACTATTTAGCCTCTTCACCAGCTAGGAAGAACCAAGTATCAAGTACTGAATCAGGGTTCAATGATACCGAGCTGATACCTTGTTCCATTAGCCAAAATGCTAGATCTGGATGGTCTGATGGGCCTTGACCACAAATACCGATATACTTGCCAGCTTTGTTACAAGCTTCGATAGCCATAGACAATAGCTTCTTAACTGCAGGGTCACGCTCATCAAATAGATGTGAGACGATACCTGAGTCGCGATCTAGACCTAGCGTCAACTGAGTCAAATCGTTTGAACCGATAGAGAAGCCATCAAAATGCTCTAAGAACTCGTCTGCTAGTAAGGCGTTGGTCGGCAGCTCGCACATCATAATGACACGTAGACCGTTCTCGCCGCGCTTTAGGCCATTTTTCTCTAATAGCTCAATGACTTGCGCCGCTTCATCAACAGTACGCACGAAAGGAATCATAATCTCGACGTTGGTCAGACCCATCTCGTCACGTACGCGTTTGAGCGCTTTACACTCAAGCTCGAAGCAGTCACGGAAGTTGTCAGAGACATAACGGCTCGCGCCGCGGAAACCAAGCATTGGGTTCTCTTCTGATGGCTCGTACAATTTACCACCTAAAAGATTGGCATATTCGTTCGATTTAAAATCTGACATCCGTACGATAACCGGTTGATCCATAAAGGCAACGGCTAGCGTTGAGATACCCTCAACCAGCTTATCGACATAAAAATCAACAGGTGAAGCATAGCCTGAAATACGCTCATTGATCGCTTGTGAGATCTCACGTGGCAGGCTGTTCATGTTAAGTAGTGCTTTTGGATGCACGCCAATCATACGGTTGATGATGAACTCTAAACGCGCAAGACCGATACCTTCGTTAGGCATTTGGGTAAAGGAGAAGGCGCGATCAGGGTTACCAACGTTCATCATAACCTTGAACGCCAGCTCTGGCATAGACTCAATCGAGTTGGTTTGGATATCAAAATCAAGCTGACCTTCATAGATAAAGCCGGTGTCGCCTTCAGCACAAGAGGCAGTCACTTCTTGACCATCAACCAATAGCTCGGTGGCGTTACCACAACCAACGATAGCGGGTACGCCAAGCTCACGCGCAATGATAGCGGCATGACAAGTACGGCCACCACGGTTAGTAATAATAGCAGAAGCGCGCTTCATGACCGGCTCCCAATCAGGATCGGTCATATCAGAGACTAAGATATCGCCGTCTTCGACTTTATCCATCTCGTTTAGGTTACTGACAACGCGGACTTTACCGGCGCCGATACGCTGTCCGATTGAGCGACCTTCACATAATACTTTGGCATCACCAGTATTGATGACGTAACGCTCCATGACGTTGCTATCTTGACGGCTCTTGACCGTTTCAGGACGCGCTTGCACAATAAAGATCTGGCCGCTATCGCCATCTTTAGCCCATTCGATATCCATCGCTTGACCATAGTGCTGCTCAATAGTCATCGCTTGCTTGGCAAGAGAGGTCAGCTCTTCAGTAGATAAAGAGAACTGCATACGCTCTTCTTTTTCTACATCAACGACTCTGACTGATTTAGCGGTGCTACCTTCATCACCATAAATCATCTTTTTGTGCTTGCTACCTAAGTTGCGGCGGATGACAGAGGGTTTGCCATCGTTAAGTAGACGCTTAGATAAATAGAACTCGTCAGGGTTGACCGCGCCTTGTACGACCATCTCACCGAGGCCATAGCTTGAAGTGATAAACACCACTTGATCAAAACCGCTTTCGGTATCTAGAGTGAACATCACGCCCGCTGCACCTGTCTCTGAGCGCACCATACGCTGAACGGCTGCAGATAAAGCGACGCCTTCGTGCTCAAAGCCTTTGTGTACACGATAAGAGATCGCGCGATCGTTGTATAGTGAGGCAAACACTTCTTTAATAGCGATAAGAACGTTATCAATACCGCGAATATTTAGGTAAGTCTCTTGTTGACCGGCAAATGAAGCATCTGGCAAATCTTCAGCAGTCGCAGAAGAGCGAACCGCAACCGCGATGTCTTCGCCGCCACTCATCACTTCAAACGATTTACGCACCTCAGCTTCAAGATCTGCTGGCAGCTCTTGTTCGACAATCCAATTACGGATTTTTTTACCCGTAGCAGCAAGCTTATTGACGTCATTAATGTCTAAGGTTTTCAGCTCGCTGTTGATCTTGTCAAGCAGACCTGTTTCGTTCAAAAAACGGTTAAAAGCATTTGAGGTGGTGGCAAAGCCGCCAGGAACGCTAACACCTAAATCTGATAAGTGGCTAATCATCTCGCCAAGAGAGGCGTTCTTACCACCGACCATCTCAATATCGTCTTTTCCTAACTGATCAAGATTGATTACAAGTGCTGTAGATTGCGCTGCCATGATAACTCCAAAAAATAAGGTTATTTAGTAAGGATTATAAAGGTGGATTATACGCCTATATTTTGCGAATTTCGAGAGGATAAGGTAAAAACTTTGAAAAAAGATACAAAATTTAGAGTTTTTTACGTCTTTGTAGCTCAGCGGCTACTGTAATAGCAACGAGATGTATTATCAGTAACCTACATGTAGTGAGAATATTGCTAAAACTTAATAGCAAATCACAATAAAAATAGCAAAGTAAATCGCTAAGACAAAACAGAGTAGTGGATAGTTTCTACTTTAAAGGCACTGGTACATTTTGCCCTCAACATCGATTCCTATTCAGGCGCTATTATGAGTATAATGTAAGGCATTACTATCAAATAACTCACTTAGGTTTAGCAAGCCACCAGTCACCATCAGAAAATAGAGCGATTAGATAGAGTGGCTAAAAAATAGTTGCTTCTCATTAACAAACACTTCATAGAGCTTTAAGGTTGTCCGTTATGTATTTCAATAATCCCTCTGAACCAGATAAACCAACTATTCAGAACCGGCATGCTATGAGCTTAGATAACTCACAAGCGATTAGAAGTGCATTTTTTATCTCTGATGGTACGGCGATTACCGCTGAAACTTTGGGGCGCTCGATTCTAAGTCAGTTTGCTTCTGTGCCTTTTGAAACACATGTTTTGCCTTATGTCGATAGTATCGAGCGTGCTGAGGATGCGGTGGCCCGGATCAATATGGCGTATCAGCGCGACGGCTTATTACCGCTGGTGTTCGATACTATCGTCAGCCCTGAGATTCGCGAAACAGTGAATTCTGCCAAAAGCTGTAATCTAGATATGTACGAGGGTTTGATTGGCCGTATCGCTGAAGAGATGGGTGTTGAGCCGGATGGTCACTCAGGCCACGCGCATGATAATGTTGATTCTGAGACTTACAAAGAGCGTATCGATGCGGTGCACTTTGCCTTGGATAATGATGATGGCGCGCGTACCCGTCACTATAATATGGCGGATATTATTCTTATTGGAGTTTCGCGCTCAGGAAAAACGCCAACGTCGCTTTATTTAGCCTTACAATTCGGCATTCGGGCGGCCAACTATCCGCTGACTGAAGATGATTTGTACGACAATCAATTACCAAAATCCTTGCGCGAGCATAAGGACAAGCTGTTTGGGCTAGTGATTAATACCGATAGGCTAGTAAAAATTCGCCAAGAGCGCCGCGCCGGTAGCCGGTATTCTAGCTATCAACAAGTGCAGCAAGAGCAGCGCGCGATACAAGGCATTTATATCTCTCAAGGTATCCCGAACTTGGATGTCTCTGAGATGTCTGTTGAAGAGATTGCGACTCGCATACTGCAAATGACAGGTCTCAAGCGTCGCATTGGTTAGCAAAAGGCATATCTATGAGTCAATAGTATGAGTTCCGTAATCCAAGCCTGACTATACTAATAAGAGATATTGCTCATTAAGGACATTGCAAAATTAGGACTCATCGAGTACGGTGGGCATCCTCAAAAGTCATAAGATAAAGTATAAATATTAAAAACCACATAAACTAATAAAGAGGTTACGATGGCCAGCAAGAATAAAGGTGATGACACCAATGACACCGGTTTAGATACTAGCACCGAAGTCTCAAATAAAGATAGCGGCAGCGCGCCAAATACAGCGCCTGAGAAAACCACAGACGCCAGTAAAAAAGAAAAAATCGAACAAACACATGATCAAGTGAATGATGACATCATGCATCATCCGGACTTGGTCAATCCGCTAGATGATACGCGTATCGATATCAAATCAGAATTTACCAAAGACTCACAGCGTATCAAAAGCGATAAGCATGAATTTGAATATGATGCTGTGGTCTTAGGGGCGGGTCCTGCTGGCGAGGCGGCGGCAATGAAGCTAACAAAATCTGGCAAAAAGGTCGCGGTTATTGACCCGCGGGAGCAAGTTGGCGGCAACTCGACGCACGTCGGCACCATTCCGAGTAAGGCACTGCGTCAATCGGTTTTTAACCTCATTAACTTTCGCCGCGATCCTATGTTTACCAAAGCGCTAGAGTATGAGCGCGTACCGCTCAATAAAGTACTAGCCAACGCGCGCCGCGTGATACGCGACCAAGTCAGTACGCACAAGCGTTTTTATGAGCGTAATCAGATCGACGTCATTCAAGGCTGGGCAAGTTTCGTCGATAAGCACACCTTAAAGGTTGAAACTGATGAAAACATCTTTGAAACCGTCACCTTTAATAAAGCCATTATCACCGTAGGCAGTCGTCCTTATCGACCTGAGATCTTAGACTTCGATCATCCGCGCGTTTTTGACTCTGATAAAATTCTACAGATGGATTATGTGGTCAGAAAGATCATCATCTACGGCGCGGGGGTTATTGGCTGTGAGTATGCCTCTATCTTTACGGGACTTGGATATAAAGTCGACTTGATTAATAACCAAGACAAGCTACTGAACTATCTCGATAGTGAGATTAGTGATGCGCTAGCGCATGACTTTAGACAGTTTGGCGTGCTCATTCGTAACAATGAAGAGATCGATCATCTAGAGACGCATGACGATCATGTCGTTCTTCATCTAAAGAGTGGTAAAAAAATCAAGTCTGATGCTATTCTTTGGTCAAACGGGCGCTCTGGTAATACCGAAGGTCTTAATGTAGAGGCAATCGGTCTAGAAGCCAATAGCCGCGGTCAGCTCAAAGTTGATGATCATTATCGTACCGAAGTGGATAACATTTATGCTGCTGGCGACGTGATAGGTTGGCCTTCGCTAGCCTCGGCCGCTTATGACCAGGGGCGCTGTGCAGCCGCCTTTATGGTTGGTGATAGCGATGCCGAACCCGTCTCAAGCGTGCCAACAGGAATTTATACAATTCCTGAGATATCGAGTATCGGTAAGACTGAGCAGGAGCTCACTGATGAGCGAGTGCCTTATGAAGTCGGTCAAGCCTTCTTTAAGCATCTGGCGCGCGCGCAAATCATTGGTGAGCGTACCGGCGTTCTTAAGATCTTATTCCACCGTGAGACGTTGGAGATATTAGGGATTCATTGCTACGGCAATCACGCCTCAGAGATTATTCATATTGGGCAGGCGGTAATGAAATGTCATGCTACGCTTGAGTATTTTGTGAATACCACCTTTAACTACCCAACGATGGCAGAAGCTTATCGCGTGGCGGCGCTCAATGGTCTTAATCGCGTGTTTTAAATATTGAATGACAATTAGCTATTGAAAGTAAAAAAGCGTCTGTCTATTTTGCAGGCGCTTTTTTTGCATCGTTTTAATTGAAGCGGACTATATCTTATAAACCGCACTATCTTTTTGTGCCAATCGCCGCCGAAGCAGTAATAAGACTATAAAATAAAAGACCCATAAGCCAAGCAAAGCATAAAAACCAGTCGCTACTTGCGCGATGCTAGCGCCCATTTGGTTAAGCTGTACCGAAGTATTGATAGCAGGGGTCGTTGGCACAAGCCAGCGCACGATTTGCAAAACCTCTGGTAGCTGATTGGCCGGCCACGGGTAACCGCTCATAAAAAACACCGGTAATGAGCTGAAAATCAAAATCTGCATACTGCGCTCGCGTTGACGCAGCCATAAGCCAAACACGCAGCCAAGCGTCGCGACCGTCGGACAATATATCAGCAAAAATAGTAGACTACCGAGCATGTTTTTGCCGCGCGGGTAGTTATGCAGCTCAAACGCCCAGCCGTAGTAAAAGCAGCCAACCACAAAGCTCAACGTACTAAGGGCTGCAATACGTCCTAGCCAGCCAGCAATACTAGTAGTATGGCGACGCATCTCAAACCAAGTACCTACGAGCATCGCGGCCGCTATCAGTAAGGTCTGCTGCAATATAATAATAGACACCGCTGGCACCACGTAGGCGCCGTAGCCTTCGGTCTGATTATATAAAGGCGCAATCTGTAACGGTACCGCTTGAGTGTTTTGCGCGGCAGTCGGCATATATGCCCCTTGTGCTACGCTTTTTTTCACCTCAATTCCTGCTGAGACGGTGCTGACCGCTTGCAAAAACCCAGTTTGCACGTTTTTATTTAATAAAAAATAACCGCCGTTACCCAGTACGCTAACACTAGCCGCTTTACCCGCCATCACTTGCTGTTCAAGTCCGGCTGGGATAATCATAAATCCTGCTATCTCATCGCTCCAGATGGCTTCTTTAGCTTGCTGCTCATCTACGAAGTTTACGGTGTTCAACTGCGGGCTAGCACTAGCATAGCGGCTGATCGTACGAGATAAATCGCTACGATCATAATCAACAATGCCGACAGGGACGTTATTGACGACTTCTGAAGAGTAAGGCCAAGGATAAAAAAAGCCATAAATAATTGGTGCGATAATAAGCATCAAAAGCACGCCTTGATCTTTAAAGACATCGACAAGGGTCTGCTTAAAGTTTGCCCAAAAAGTATCGGCTATCTCCGTATCAGCAACAGTAACAGCGATTGACGCAGCATCTTTCTTTAAGGCTTCTGAATCTATAGGCGCTTTTTTACTTTGCTCAAAAGATGGTTTTGTCATCAGCGGGCCCCCCAGCGCTCAGGATGCGCTAAAGCACGCTTAGCACAGACTACTGAAAGCAGCATTAATATAAGCACCGCTAACAGTAGACCGTAGATGATCGGTTCTGATATCGCTACCGGAGCATGCATCTGTATTTGTGCAATCTGCAGCTGTAGATAATGGGTCAAGGGCAGAGCGTCTGCCCAATGTTTGGCGCTATCGGTAATAGCGATATAAGGGTAAGTCACCCCAGCAAAAGCGTAAGAGGGCACTGAGATAAAACCCGTCGCTGATAAGCCCATACGTAAAGAAAACGAGGTTAAAGTAAAAAAAGCGCCCAGCCAAAACGATAAGAACATCAAAGTGATAAAAGCTAGGTAAGTAAGCGTTATAGAATCAAAGCTTAGATCCTCTCGCATGGTCGCAAGCCATAAGGCGAGTGCCGCCCATAAGCAGTACGCCAGTAGCGGCCAAAAGTACTTACCAAGTAAACCGAAAAACAGCACGAGCAGACTAGGTTTAGTGGTGGGAGTATAAGTTGCCTTATTCGCTAAATTAGCCTGAGCAATTGTATGAGCTTCAGGAGAATTGTCAGTACTTAAGTTAGGACGCCCAGTATCAATAAAGCGATACCAACGACCAAGCTGCTTATCGCGTAGCTCGCGACCGATAGTAGTGGCACCAACGACCATCGCTAAGATGTGTAATAACGCAGGAATCACCGTTGAGCCCAAAAACTGCTGATAGTTAGTCACGGTATTAAATAGGCTAGTACGCTGAATACTGATAGGCGAGTAGTTGATGGCAGCCTCAGAGGGTGCCATGCCTTGCTTGACTAAACGTTGAATCTCAACGCCAGCCGATAGCGTGGCGGTAACGGCTTGGACGCTCGTCTGAATGATGCCAGAGTGCGTGCCGTATTGCGCATTGACTTGTAGTAGTACCGGCGCAGGTTTGCTGGCTAAAATGTTAGTCGAAAAATCATCTGGAATCACCACGACGCCGTAGATATCGCGTTGCAAGATGGCGGCTTCAGCGCGAGCGGCCGAGCTATAAAGACTGGCAACCTCAAGGTTGGGATGCGCGTCCAAATAGCGAGTTAAGGTATTAGCCACAGGACTATTATCTTCATCAATCACGCCAATTGGTAGATCAGTGATTTGCGTCTGTGAAAAAATCCACCAGACTAACAAAATCGTCGCTAGAGGAATCCACAAAATCATCGCCAGATCCCAAGGGTTTTTTTGTAAAAACCGCCGCTCATAACTAGCACTGCGTACAAACGCTTGTATCAGACGCATGATTCGTGACTCTTAGTTTTGGGAAGGGTTTGCTGCAGTCGTTGTTTGCGGATCGATATCTACTAACACACTCATGCCTGAACGAATGCGCGCATCAGCGGTATTTGGCCGAGCCTTTATCTCAAAAGTGCGTACATCAAAGCCGTCATCATTATTAGTCGGTCGCCAAGTGGCAAAATCCGATAAGCTAGACGAAGCATAGACAGTAAAGGTCTTTGTATAAGGGCGATTGGCTGCAGATAAAGCCGGGATGGTGCCGGTAAACTGTTGCCCGATGGCGAACCGATTCAGATGATCTTCGGTTACGTTAAGGACCACCCATTGGTCATCGGTATTGACTAAAGTCAGTATGGGTACGCCTTGACCGATGACCTCACCATTACTGACGATGACATTATCTACCACCCCAGCGATAGGGCTTTTTAGATTGGCTTCTTCTTTGGCGACCAACGCCTCTTCAAGCTTAGCTTCGACCTGCGCCACTTGCGCATTAGCGGCTGACTTATCTTCACTACGCGCGCCTTCTAACGCCAGATCGTATTGCAAACGCGCAGCTTCAGTTTGATCTTGAGTGGCGAGATACTTAGCATAAGCTTCATCGCGCTTCTGCCGCGCCATTAGACCTTCTTGATAAAGACGGTTGACCCGCTCATAGGTGTTGGCGGCTAAGTCTGAGGCGGCTTTATTGGCTTGCCAAGCGGCCTTTGCCTGCGCGATCTCTTGCGGGCGAGCGCCATTTTCTGCTTTATCTAACTGGCTTTGTGCGGCATCGAGACCTGCTCGTGCTTGGTTGACCTTGGCATTGATCTCTGGCGAGTCCATCTCAATGAGCTGCTGTCCGGCCTCGACCTTATCGCCTTCGGTGACTAATATCTGGGCGATACGTCCAGGTACTTTGGCCGCGATAGAGGTCTGCTTCATTTGCATCTGACCTTGCAACGTAATACTCTCAGGTGCGCTTGACTGACTGCTTTTATATAGGCCATAAGCGATAAGCGCTAGAACTAGCAATAGGATTACTGCAAACATAGCTTTTTTTATGTTTGCAGCCTTGTTTGCTGATTTTTTATGTGGATAGGGCGTCGTCGTTTTCTCTAGTTCCTCAGCATTATCAGAGGGTTTGTTATCATGAACCGGATCTAATGTATTGACATCATCAGCGTCGTTATGAGAGTTAGCCATGATATAACGTTCCTAAAGCAAGTGAGTAAGAAGTGAAAAATGAGTATAAAAGCTAAGAAAATGAAGGTTAATATAGGTCGAATGCCTTAAAAGTGTCATAGCGCGTTAAAGTGTCATAACGCGCTTCGATCCATAATCGTTTTTACACAATCCATTGGTTATGGGTAGACACGAATAGCATAAGGTTTAGAGTCTTCTATGCTCTCATAATTATAAATAGCGCCAAATGCGATAATAAAGGCTGAATAATAAAGCCAAAGCATAATAACTACCGCCGCTGATAAAGCTCCAAATTCGGCGCTATAGTTATTAAAGTTTTGTACATAGATCGAAAAAAGCACCGACAATAACATCCACAGTACCGTAGCAACAGCAGCCCCTGGCATTAGGTTTTTGAGCGCTATAGCATCACGATTCGGCGCGAGACGATAGAGACCCAATAGGCTGACAAATATGATAATAGCCAATACCGGCCAACGGCTCCAAAGCGCGATAGTCTTAGCGATTTGTGGAAAAGGAAAGTTGTTCGCAAGCAGTGGAATAAGCGCAATTGAGGAGATCGCTACGATCAACACCACTAATGCAGCAAAGGTTAAACCCAATGCTCGAATGGTTTTTTGTATAAAGCCGCGCTCTTGGGTGATACCAAAAGCAAGATTAATCAAAATGATTAAGGACTTGATCCCTTTAGAGCCGGCATAAAGCGCTAACACACTAGATAGTAGAAGGCTGAAGGTCAAGCGTGTGCTGGTATTAGAGACCAATTGACTAAGGCGGGCGTTAAGCACATCATAAACGGATGGCGGTATAAATTGGCGCAAAAAATTGATCTGCTCTTGCATCTCAGCCGGCGAAAAAATAAGACCGTAAAGCAGTACAAATACCGCCATTACTGGAAAGATAGATAAAAACCCAAAAAATCCTACGCTAGCACAATGCGCCCAAACGTTAGAATTATTGGCATCGCCCCACGTCTTTAATAGCTGCGTTGGTAGCTTTTTAATTTTAGCAGTTGGATTATTCATAGTATTATTATTCGTAGTAGGGGGTTTAATAGCTTAAGAGTTAAATAGTATAAGCGCTCACAGGCAGTAAATAGGGTTACAAGTTTTATTAGTTTTGACGTTATTGAGTATATAAAGTCGGTAACCTGATATCAGCAGCGTTAAGATACGTATTAAAAGCAAGCGGCGTACCACAGCTTTGCATCAAACTGGCCAATGCTTGTACATAATCATTGGCTGCTTGCGCTTGTTCGGTACGCGCTTTGAGCGCTTGAGTCTGTGCTTGTACCACATCGATGGTAGTGTTTACACCTTCTTGCAGTCCTAAACGGCGCAGACGCAGTACCTCTTGGGCCAGATCGACATTGCTCTGCAGTGCTTGATACCGAGCTTGAGCGTTATTGACATCATTCCAGTTCTTTTCGACCAATAATAAAAGATTGTCGCTGACCTCAATCTCAGATAAATCGGCTTGACGGATGCGCGCATCGCTAGCAGCTAACGATGCGGTTTTGTCCAGCCCGCCCCACAGCTTCCAACTGGCAGACACCCCTGCAATCCAGCTCGGGTCTTTTTCAACTTGACTAAAACCATAGAGTAGTACGGTTGGCTTATAGCCTGTGTCTGATAACGCTCGAAGCTGCTGCGCTTGCGCGCGCTTTGCCGCCACTTTTTGTAGTCCTGGATGGTTGGTAAGCGCTAAGTTCTGATAGTAGCTGACATCGCTCAAAGGCTTACTTGAGACAAACAGCGGGGTCGTCGGTTTGATACGGTAATCAGTGCGCAATAAACGCTGCAGCGCAATCATTGCTAGACGAGCATCATTGTTGGCTTTGATAGACTCGCTTTTTGCATCGGCAAGCGCGGATTGGGCTTGCAGACGATCGACCCGCGAAATAAAACCTTCTTCGAATAAGCGCTGCGCAGTATGGTCGGTTTGTTGCAGGGTATCATAAGCATCTTCACGTAAGTAAGCGGCAATAATCGCCAATTGCGCCTTAAAGTAGCGCTCAATAAGCGTATTATATAGCTCGTTTTTGTCTAATATACTATCAGCGACCGCTTCTTGCGTACGCGCATTAGAAGCTCCGGTTAGCGCTGCAGTGCGCCCAGCGGTATACACCGGCCACGCCACTCCAAGACCTGCCCCTGTCGTGGAGCCTGAACGGTTAAAATCATAAGAGTCTGGAATACGCTCACCGATGATCTCACCAAAATTAGGCAAGTCCGGTACCGGCGGAATAGGCGGCGCTACATTACTTAGGCCTGGGCTGTTAAAGTCATTGCCCACATTATTGACGCCATCAATGACTCGATTTCTAAGCGAGGATAAGTCGATATCTTCTTGTACTTTATAGGCATTGGCGGATAACTGCGCGAACACAAACGGCCGATCTACTGTCGCAAGGGCGTCTGTCTGATATTCGCTAGCGGCGATAGCGGCTTGATTTGCAGCGAGTTTCGGCGACACTTGAAATAAGGTGTCCTGTGCTTGCTCCAAGCTCAAAAAGCTAGATACCTCTAACGGGTAGCTATTGGCAACACTTTTATGGGTAATAGGGTCAATGAGGGTGTCTAGAGTCGCGCTCGCTGCTAGTGGCTCTGCGGCAAGGTAGCTAGTATTATTTATAGCAGTACTTATAGAAGTAGCGCTATCTACAATTTGCGTAGTTGCCTGAGAAGTGGCAGGCGTATAACTATCCGCTAAAGCCTGACCGGAAGCGCAAGAGAGCATCAAAGTGATTATCATAGAAGGTAGAGACAATAACGCAAATTTCATAATAGAGGTAAACCACTTATCAAGATGTCGTGCTGAATTTAGGGCATTATAGCCCTGTTAGGGTTGACACACCAGTTTTAGGTTTAGACTAAGCGTTGTTACAGGGTTTATAAAGTTGCAAGGATTATAAAGTTGCAGGGTTTATAAAGTGACAACGGCTATAAAAATGCGCAATTGTAAATAATGCTATAGTCGATAGTATAGAAAATAATGATAACTTTAAGGAGTAGGGAATGGCAGGGTATATTTTAGCTTTGGATCAAGGCACGACTTCTAGCCGCGCCATTATATACGATGACCAAGCCAATACTGTCAAAATAGTGCAGAAGCCGACTCAGCTTATCACCCCGAAAGCCGGTTTTGTCGAGCAGGATGCTCAGCAGATATGGCAGACACAAATCAGCTGTGCTCATGATGCTATTAACCAAGCGGGGTTATTAGCGACAGATATCACCAGTATCGCCATTACCAATCAGCGCGAGTCCATTGTAGTTTGGGATAAAACCACAGGCAAGCCGCTTGCCCCAGCGATCATTTGGCAAGATAGGCGTACCGCTAGCTACTGTGAGACGCTAGCCAAAAAAACCGTCTCGCATCAGCGCAGCGTCGCCCAAGAGATACGTAGCGTCACAGGCTTACGCTTAGACCCTTACTTTAGTGCCAGTAAAATCGCTTGGTTATTAGAAAACAACCCAGATATTAAGGCGCGCATCGATGCCAACAAAACCGAAGAGCTGGCGATTGGTACTATTGACAGCTGGCTTATTTATCAGTTGACCGGTGGTGAGCACGTCATCGATGTGACCAATGCATCTCGCACCTTATTATACGATATTAATAAACTGGCCTGGTCGAGTGAGCTGTGTGCGCGCTTTGATATACCTATGTCGATACTGCCAAAAGTCTTACCTTCTGATGGCGACTTTGGCAAGACCAAAAAAGGCTTATTTGCCAAACAGATCGCTATTCAGGCGGTATTAGGCGATCAGCAAGCGGCTTTATTTGGTCAAGGCTGCCTTGAGCCTGGCATGGCAAAAAACACTTATGGTACCGGCTGTTTTATGCTGATGAATATAGGCGAGACCCCTAAGCTCAGCGAGCAGCAACTGCTCACCACCATTGCTTGGCAAAAGACCGCTGTGCAAAGCCGCGCTGAGCAACTCACCTTTGGTCAAATGGTAGAGTCGGGTCGGCGGCTATTACAAATTCCAAAAAAACAAACCACTTACGCGTTAGAGGGTAGTGTCTTTATGGCAGGCGCTATCGTGCAGTGGCTGCGAGATAATCTTGGCATGATCAGCGAAAGTAGGGATGTCGAGCGCTTGGCTCAGCAGGTCGATAGCAGCGAAGAGGTAGTACTATTGCCAGCATTCACCGGGCTTGGCGCACCATATTGGCGCTCAGATGTCAGTGCTAGCATCACTGGTATGAGTCGCGGCACTACCAAGGCCCATATCGCCCGCGCAGCATTAGAAGCTATCGCTTATCAGACTTATGATGTATTGATTGCTATGCAAAAAGACAGCCCTCATCCTTTGACTGAATTGCGGGTTGATGGCGGCGCCGCTAATAATGATTTGTTAATGCAGTTTCAAGCTGACTTGCTTGGTGTACCGGTACTACGTCCCATGGATACGGAGATTACCGCTAAAGGTGCCGCGCTACTAGCGGGACTAAAATCTGGACTATATGATGATAATACGATGATAGAGTCTTGGAAAGTGGAGCGTAGTTTTGAGCCAACGATGTCAGAAACAAATCGTCAAACGCATCTAGGTAAATGGCAGGATGCCATGACGCGCGCGTTGACTCAACTTTGATTTTTTGATGACAGTTTTATAAAGGTTTTATTGATAGATACTCAAAAGGCTATTAAACGGTGCAAACCTGCTGGCAGGATACATGCTGTAACGTAAGCTAATATTGGCGTTGACATAGCTTACATATCCGGTGTAGCTACTACCACGCAGATGATTTTATACTTAAATAGTAATGAGGTTGTTTACTAAAGAGGACATGAAGTGGACTTAGCCACTTCAGTTTTCTTTGATTTAGCTTGTTCAGCGCTACATTAGTGTTGAATCAGTGCCGAAACTGAAGAAGTTAAGCTCTTATTCAACCCTCATTTGAGAACTCTAAATTTATAACAATTAATTAAAGGATTAAACGATGAATAACAATAAGACTGATAATATAATTAATAATGAGCCAAGAGTAGACGCTCAAGGTAATGTCATTGATGCTAATGACCGCATCATCACTGATGACAACATGGTTGGCGGCGATAAGCAGCGTATCATAGATGACAATGCTCGCCGTATGGCAGACCAAGAAGTGGTCGATAGAAAAGTGGTCACTAACGATCCTGATAATATTGATCGTAGTGAAGTCAAACACATGTCAAAAGAGACAAAAGACGACCTAAACGCTGACATGATCACTGGTGAGCCAGGCTCGCATCCAGTAGGTACTGGTATTGGCGGCGTCGGCGGCGCAGCAGCTGGTGCGGCTATCGGTTCGATGGCAGGTCCACTAGGCACCCTAATCGGTGGCGCTATCGGTGCAGTCGTAGGTGGCGGTGCAGGTCATGCTTCAGCTGAAGCGATTAACCCGACTCATGAAGAAGCTTACTGGCGTGCTGAGCATGTGAATGCAAGCTATTATAAAGAGGGTCATGACTTTGACCGTGATCTACATCCTGCTTATGCAGTCGGTTATGCTAATCGCGCTAAGTATCCCGCTGATGCTCGTTTCGAAGATCACGAAAGTGACCTAAAGCGCTCTTGGGAAGAGGTCAAAGGTGAGTCGCGTATGCAGTGGGAAGAAGCGCGTCTAGCCTCACGTGATGCTTGGAACCGTGTAAGTAGATAATAGCTGCATTAGTGAATAGGACAGTAAAAGTATCTTTACCTAATTTCTAAACAGGCAAAGATAAAAATAAAAGCTTCTAGAGTTGTTCTAGAAGCTTTTTTATGCAGAACTTTAGCGTAAAGCGGTTATAAAGTTATGCTATTGTGAGCAAACTATACTCACTTCTATAAAGAATGCACATGCCTATTACCGATGACTCTTCAGCCAATAAGCCTATACTAAGCGCCTCTGAGCTGTCTGCTGATGTCGCAAGCTTTTATCAAGGTAAGTCGCGACAAGGACAAGCGCCAGGCCTTTGGACCCTCGTACTCTCTCAAGTTACGACTTGGATTTTTGCCCGCTCACTGATGAATGCCGCTATATTGGGCTTTTTTTATGGTATTGCCGGCGCTTTAGCTTATGGGATGTATTATTTTAGCTTTGTCACTGGCGCGCATATTGTCGATAGCTTACGCTTTAAGCATGGCTTTCATAACATGCAAACCTTTATGTATGACAAATTCGGTAAAACCGGCGAGCACTGTTTTAATGCCGTGATTAGCTTTCGGTTGGTGAGCGAGATATTTAGTAATTTATTAGTGTTTGGCTTTATTGCGACCTTGTTTGTGGGCTTTAATGAGAGCTACTTAATCGTACTTATTGCTGTTGCGACCTTGATCTACTCTTCAATCGGCGGCTTATATACGGCGCTCAAGACTGATGTCATGCAAGCTTCACTGACTATTGTGGCAATCGCGGTGCTATCTATCGCTATGTTTATGCACCCGCTATTCTCTTTTGCTGATATTGTTAGCTCCTCGAGTAGTGCTGATAATAAAGGCTGGATATTATTGATCGTGGCCTTCATTCAAGTTTGGAGTTACCCGGCCCATGATCCAGTGATGACGGACCGCGGTTTCCTAGCAGATCGTAGTACTACCAAAAAATCGTTTTATTATGCTGCGCCTCTTTCTATGATTTGCATTATGCTATTTGGGCTGCTCGGTGTGTTTGCTCAGTTAAATAATGCTGGCGGTGCTACTGAGGTAACACAAACACTAAACAGCTTATTTTCGCCAGCGGTGATGCTGTTATTTTGTTTTGCGTTAATCGTTTCCGCGATCTCTACGCTCGACTCAACTTATGCGAGTGCCGCAAAACTCGTCGCTGTCGATATGAAACTTATTAAGCCGACAGTTAGAAACGGCAGATTGGTCATGATCGGCTTTTTGCTGGTAGGCTTAGGGTTTATTGCTACCGGCAGCAAGGACTTATTTGACGCCGTCGCTATCAGTGGTACGGCTTCGCTATTCTTAGCGCCGGTTGTATTTTTTAGTATTTGGTCTAATTGGCAGGTTAAGCCTTGGGCGCTCGTCATTAGCTTCGCTTCAGCTTTGCTAGCCGGCGTCATTTATATGCTAGAAAACGCGGGTTATGTTACATTAATGACCCCGCTTTTTGGTGTAGAGCACAAATACGTCAAGCTGTTAATACTCTGTGTTGTCGCGTCATTACTCGGTTGCTTATCTTTTGTAGTTGCTCGTAAAAAGGATGCATCAAAACCGTAAATAATCATACAACATGCCTGAGCTATATTTGCGAATGAGAGTTGCAAAGACGGTCCTTAAAAGTGTTGTAATATCGTTTAGTAATAAAGCAAACATACTTTTTGAACACGTGTTCAACACTAAGATGGGCTACTTGTGCTATGTTGAGACAGTTTAACGGTTAAGTTTAGTTTACCTTGTGAAAGCTACAGCGCCTAGACAAGTGGCATAGCGGATACGTAATATCATACATCTATTAAGCTCTACACACTTTCGCTGTCTATACGCTTTTTTATACATAATAAAAATAATAGGTTGTTTATGAGTCAAGATACCGCCGGTAATAATAGTTTTTATATTGCCACTGCTAATTTACTTAATTTGGCCAATCCCAATCGTGTCTTTTATGAAAACGCACCACCTTATACCAATAAGGCTTACGAGCATAAATTGAACGGGCTAAGTAGCCTATTATCCAACGCTCATGCTGATATCATCGCTGTGCAAGAAGCTTGGGATAGCAGGGCAGTTGAGTCGTTGGCAGTGTCATTAGGGTTTGAGGCTAAGGATGTCATTATTCCTTTAGCCAGTAATGAGCAATCAAGCCCTTATACCCAAGGCAGCGGAGCCATAGGGACGCCAGCGGTAGGTATTATTAGCCGCTTTGAGACGATAGAGACGAGTTTGCTAGAAACCGTTGTCGATGAAGCGACAATTGATATTCCAGACATTGGCCCTTATCGTCAGTTTAAACGTCCGCCATTGTTGGTTAGAGTCGAGGCTTATGGTCAGCCTATTACGATTATCACCGCTCATCTAAAAAGTAAACGTGCTTTTTTCTTACGTGATGATGATGGCAATTTGTTAGAGGATATGGATGACCCTAACATTCGGGTTCGCGCCAAACTGCGTAGTCTGTGTATGCGCGCGGCGGAAGCAGCATCTATAAGAATGACGATTATAGAGCGCTTAAAGCATACGCGAGAGCCTTTGATACTGCTTGGCGACATGAATGATGTCACTGGCAGCGTGACTACTCAGTTGATGACAGAGACAGGAGAGGTAAATTATGATAAAAGTATGCGCGATGTATCATTATTCGATGCAGCTCGCGTGCAAGCACGCTATGGTTGGATGAAGGATGTGGCATATACTCATATCTATCAGGGTATGCCAGAGGTTATCGATCAGTTATTTGTCTCAGAAGAGTTTTTGCCCGAGAGTAAATTCGCTCTCGGTCACGTCGAGCGAGTAGATTATTTTAACGATCACTTAAAATGGGATTATGCTGATAGAGTCACTGATCATGGTATTATACGAGCGAAAATAAACATTCATGGCTGATGCTATATCTCATTAGCTATTATATTGTGATTTAAGAAAACGCCTGATTTTGCCGACTAAAAGTTAAATGGTTGTGATGCAATACATTATTTGCTAACGATAATAATAGCTATCATATTGTCTATTATTAAAGACCATATCAGTACTTGATTTAGGGCTGATAATTTGATGAAAACAAGTTATGGCAATAAGGCTAACATTAAGAGGTTTATAATGAGTGGACAAAAAGACGACAAAATCGAAGATGTGTTAGTAGACTCAGAGCTGGCCAAGAAACTGGTACCAAATAAATTTAAGTTTACCAGTCAGCAAGGCCGTGCTCGCCGTCAAAAGTTACTGATGGGTGCTAAAAAGCTTAGCGAAACCATGCCTATCAATGATATCACCTTAGCTGCGGTATGCGAAGAAGCAGGCATCCCGCGCGCTTCTGCATATCACTTCTTTCCTAATATTGAAGCGATATTTTTGGCCTTAAGGTTCTTGAATGCTATTGATATCTTAGAGATATTAGCGACCGTTGAGACCGAAGATTATGATAGATGGCAGGGCTACCTGATTGCACTTGTCAAGCGCTGTGTTGAGATTTTTCATGATGACGAGACTAAAGCGAAGCTGATATATGACACCAACACTCCTGATTTTGAGGGGGATAGTTTTGGTGAGGATATGGATCATCAGGTCATCGAACTGGTTCACAAGCGCTTATCTGAGCGTTATGAGATGCCTGATTTTGACAACATAAAAGAGATCTTATTAGTGACTTATGGCATTATCAATGCGATATTTACCTTATCTTATCGCCGTCATGCCAGTATCACTGAGCACTATGTGCAAGAAGCGGGAACGGCGTCAATTGCTTATCTGCGCTGCTATCTTCCCGAAAACTTGCCTCGTAAAGAGGCATAAAAGCTACCGCTGAAGTCCAATAACAATAAAGCCGACTCAATGTCGGCTTTTTGCGGTTTATGCGTTAAGTGATCTCTGTAAGAACAGCATTAAAACAAAACTAGCCACATCGTCTATTGAATTTATTATTGCTAAGGCTATCATGGATAATAAACCTTCTTAGCCAAGAGAGCCAATCTAAAAACTGCAATGAGAACTATGACTGAATATTATGATTTTTATTACCAATAATATCACTTTGAACGACAATGAAGTAGAGATTAATGCTATACGCGCTCAAGGTGCAGGGGGTCAAAACGTCAATAAAGTCGCCTCTGCTATTCATCTGCGCTTCGATATCAAAGCCTCAAGCCTGAGCGATCTACAAAAAACACGCCTGTTAACCAGTAAAGATAGCCGCATTAATAAAGACGGCATATTTGTGCTCAAAGCCCAGCAATATCGAACCCAAGAGCGTAATAAAATAGACGCCATCGAGCGTCTACAGGCCTTTATCAAGCAAGCCACTTATGTAAATAAAACTCGAAAAGCAACGAAACCAAGCCGTAATGTCAAACGTAAGCGAGTAGATAACAAGACTCAGCGAGGTAAAGTCAAAGCGTTAAGGGGTAAGGTTGATTACTAGCTAAGGCTTTAATTTTACTCCCCACTGCTGTTGCATCCATAAACTTTAATTATAAATTTTTAATTATATTGTGAGACCCTTCTATGACCTCATTACTTCCGCGTTTATATTCGTTTCGTCGCTGCCCTTATGCGATGCGGGCGCGCCTTGCTTTATTATTTGCTGAATTACCAGTTGAGCTACGAGAGATCGTGCTAAAAAACAAACCAAGCCAAATGTTAGCGATTAGTCCAAAAGGCACAGTACCCGTCTTGCAGCTGCCTGAGGGCAGGGTAATTGAAGAAAGCCGAGAAATCATGATATGGGCGCTTGAACAGAATGATAAACAAGGACTGCTCGATGCTAAGCTTATCAAACAGGCAAATGACTTACTCGACAAAAATGATGATGAGTTTAAACACTGGCTTGATCACTACAAATATGCAGACCGTTATCCTGAGATGAGTCAGGCTGAGTATCAAGAGCGAGGCGAGGTATTCTTACAGAGTTTAGAGGCCTTGCTAAATAAAAATGCTTATTTGCTAGGTGATAGCATCAGTATCGCTGATATTGGCATTATGCCTTTTGTACGCCAGTTCGCTCACGTAGACCGCGATGTTTTTTATGGCTTGCCTTACCCAAAGCTGCAAAGTTGGTTACAGGACTGGCTAGAACATCCGCTATTTAAGCAAGCTATGACGAAGTTCGATCCTTGGCAAGAAGGCGACGAGGTAATCATATTCCCTAATTAAAGTAGATATATCATTCAGCCAGTTTAAAATCATATTATCAAAAATGAATTTGTCGTCTATTGCCAAGTACAAGCCAATGCTCTGTATAATGAGACAATAGAACATTCCTTTAGCGATACGCTTTTAACTAGAAGACTTTACTATGCCAAATCAACGTCCGTTATATATCCCCTTTGCAGGTCCTGCGCTATTAGAAACCCCTCTACTAAATAAGGGTAGCGCCTTTTCACCAGAAGAACGTGATAGCTTTAATTTAACCGGATTATTGCCTCATACCATCGAGACGATTGAAGAGCAATCTTTGCGCGCTTATCATCAACTTCGCTCATTCACTGACGACATGGATAAGCATATTTACTTACGCAACATTCAAGATACCAATGAGACCTTATTTCATCATTTGATTGACCAACATATTGAAGAGGTCATGCCGCTCATCTATACCCCAACGGTTGGGCAAGCTTGCGAGAAGTTTTCGCAGATTTATCGCCGAAAGCGCGGTATATTTATCTCTTATCCCGAGCGTCATAAAATCGATGATATGCTACAAAACGCCACTAAACAAAAGGTAAAGGTCATCGTAGTCACTGATGGTGAGCGTATATTAGGCCTAGGCGATCAAGGCATTGGCGGTATGGGCATTCCCATTGGTAAACTATCTTTATACACTGCGTGCGGCGGTATCAGCCCTGCTTACTGTTTACCAGTCTTATTAGATGTCGGTACCAATAATCAGCAGCTGCTTGATGACCCTATGTACATGGGCTGGAGAAATCCGCGCATCTCTGGTGAGGAATACAATGAATTTGTCGATTTATTTATTCAAGCCGTTAAGCGGCGCTGGCCAGAGGTGCTCTTACAATTTGAAGATTTTGCACAAGAAAACGCCACGCCACTATTAAATAAATATCGCGATCAATTATGCTGCTTTAATGATGATATTCAGGGTACGGCTGCGGTTTCAGTCGGTGCATTGATCGCAGCATGCTTAAACAAAGGCCAAAAACTCAGTGAGCAGAACATAGCGTTTTTGGGTGCAGGATCGGCAGGCTGCGGTATCGCCGAGCATATCATTCGCCAAATGCAGCGTGAAGGCTTAAGTGAGGCGCAGGCACGCAGACAGGTATTTATGGTGGATCGTTATGGCCTACTCACCGATAACATGACAGAGCTACAAGCGTTCCAAGTGCCACTAGTGCAAAAAGAAGCAGATATGCAGCACTGGGATAAGAGTCAGAAACTTGGGCTTTTACAAGTGGTTAAACAAGCAAAGATAACGGTATTGGTTGGGGTTAGCGGGCAAAAAGGTCTATTTACCCAAGAGATTATTGAGTCTTTATGTGCCAACACAGAACATCCTATTGTGCTACCGCTGTCAAACCCAACGTCTCGCGTTGAAGCCACACCGCAAGAAGTGACAAACTGGAGCGACGGACGCGCAATTATTGCTACGGGTAGTCCTTTTGCCAATACCACTTATAATGGTCAGTCTTTTGAAGTGTCACAGTGTAATAATAGCTATATATTCCCAGGTATAGGCTTGGGGGTCTTGGTAGCACGGGCAACAGGGATCAGCGATAATATGCTCATGGCCGCAAGCCAGGCCCTAGCAGATATATCTATGGAATACAAAAAAGCACCCGGTGCTATATTACCGCCCATCAACGTCATTAAAGAGATTAGTGAAAAAATAGCTCATGCTGTGGCAATGCAAGCTATAGAAGATAAGCTTGCCCTGCCAGTCACGGCAGAAAACCTACAACGTCGATTAGAAGCAAATTTTTGGTTACCTGAGTATCGTAATTATCGCCGTACTTCTTTTTAGGGCTATAAAATATAAAGAGATAAGCTGATTATTATCAAAAATAGTAGTCAGCTCATTAATGATAATTACTTATATATGGTTAGCTTGGATGATAATAATAACTTGAGCTTTTTAAACAACAAAAACCCCTTACAAGCTAATGCCTGTAAGGGGTTTTTGATATATGGTGGGCCCAGTAGGACTTGAACCTACGACCAAAGGCTTATGAGTCCTTGTTTTTACAACAACAATACACAATGGATGGCGATAATTAGCTGCAATTATTGTCTGAAAGCCTTTCCCATTAAAGGGTTAGGTTGAAATCCAAATATACCTATCAACAAGTAGATATGCGTATCAATAAATTTGGGGTATCAAAATAGTATCAAAATGGATAGTCCCAGCAGATATTTGAAAAGTAAGAGTCTACAAATGAAACTTTTAAATGATTAGCAATAAAGGATATATCTTTCGTTCAATGTGTGAAGAAAGCTAAGAGCTGGTTACTTTTGCTTTTAAATATCGTATTGGTCAACAGATGCTACTCATAAATGTGTAGGAGATATTGAAAAAGCGTACCCACATCGTGAGTACGCTAAAAACTAATAAGTATAAAACAAGAATATCTGAATGAAAATAAAGTTTTAATCAGATTTAGGTCGCTATAGGTGTATCTAAAGTGACGGGTTTCTCTTGAATTTTTTTACTATCTACTGCTGCATTTAAGTTTACAAGGAAAATAGCAGTGGCTGCAATTATTCCTGGTATGGCGATAAACAAAAAGTTAGTTTGGTGGCTTAGCTCAAGTGTAAGCAGTGCCCCAGTCAAGATAGGACCTACGATGGCGCCGATACGACCGATACCCGATGCCCAGCCCATAGCCGTTGTACGTACGGCAGTCGGGTAGTACTGAGCGACAAAGGTGTAAAGCAGTATCTGTGAGCCAATAGTGGTTGCCCCAGCAATGGCAATTAAAGTGTAAAGTACGGCTTGAGGACTATTGTAGCCAAGTAATATCAATGCAGCAGCCCCAGCGACAAACATAATGGTTAATACTGGCTTTAGATGGAATCTATCAGCTAGCACACCGCCACCAATAGCACCGATCATCCCGCCAATATTGAGTGCAAATAAGAACAGCATACTAGCGCCTAGCGAGTAACCTGCTTGAATCATTAGCTTTGGTAACCAGCTGGCAAGAGCGTAGACCATCAACAAGCACATAAAGAAGGCGATCCAAAACATAATGGTAGTAAAGCCACGGTTTTTTAGGAATAGCGCTTTGATAGGAGCGTCATCGCCTTTGGTTGGTTCATCTAATATTAAGGTAGTGGAGGTCGTGATAGTTTCTTGTGGTGCAAGTCTGCGGACGATTTTTTTGGCGTCGTCATGTCTTTTTTCTTTGACCAAATACATCAAAGATTCAGGCAGCATTTTCCAAATGATTGGTAATAGCAAGCTAGGAATACCTGCGATATAAAACATAATCTCCCAGCCATAATCTACCACCAAAAATGATCCTAGCAATGCGGATGCCATACCACCTATCGCGTAACCACTAAACATAATGGCGACTAGCGTACTACGCATACGCTTCGGAGCGTATTCAGAGGTCAGCGCCACACAGATGGGCATCACGCCGCCGATACCAAGACCGGCAATGAAGCGTAAAGCCGCAAACTGCATTGGACCATTAGCAAAGGCCCCAAAAAAGGTAAAGCTGCTGAATAGGGCGACGCAGATCATGATGGTCTTTTTGCGGCCGATTTTGTCAGACAAAGTACCAAAAATCATGGCACCAAACATCATGCCAAATAGGGCAGCACTGGCAAGAAAGCCTGCCTGTACTGAAGTCAATGACCACTCTTCCATGAGTAAGGGCAATGCTACGCCATAAATGATGAGATCATAACCATCAAAGATGATAATCAGTAGACACCAAAACAGCACCTTCCAATGAAAGGGCGCAAATTTGGCTTCATCAATAACTTTATTGATATTTAAGGTTGGTGATTCCATTCGTATGTCTCCATGAGTAATATCCTTATAACTATCTAACAAGTTATGGTTTTCTAATGAGCAAGTCAAAAACTATCTAAGTATAAATATATACCTATAAGGTATGGGTTTTGATTTTTTAGGGTGTGAGAAAGTATAAAGACGTATAATATCTTTAATTAAAATCAGTGAGGTTTTTATAAAAAACATCTAAAAAACTTGTAAGGCTATGAATATTCATAGGATTTATTCTTTTGGAGAAAGTTATGTTTTTATTGGCAATAGATGGTTTTTCTTAAAAGATAGACAAAAAAACAGCTCATATATCTTTTAAATATATGAGCTGTTTTGGTTTTTATTAAAGTATAGTCAATTAAAAATAAAACTGTCATAAGTTCAAAAGCGCTACTGGTATAATTTTTCCTTGCTTGCTGCGTTCCCAGAGGCTGGGCAAAAATCATCCCAGTAGCGCTGTAACACTTTTAAATTGAATATACTATATAGTTAAGTCTTTATAAAATCGATACAGCCCATATCATAAAACAGTTTAGGGAGATTATTCTCCATCCACCCTT